>CAJOHT010000007.1 GCA_905234305.1 uncultured Ruminococcus sp.
CATCAGCAACAGTAACATTCTCTAAGAGAGCATCTCTCTTAATAGCGTTATAGATATCAGGCTCGCTCTCTTTATCAAGACCGATTACCTTAGCGTAACAGCCGCCCTCAAAGTTGAACACACCGTTGTCATCCCAGCCGTGTTCATCATCACCGATAAGAAGTCTCTTAGGATCGGTAGAAAGGGTTGTCTTACCAGTTCCCGAAAGTCCGAAGAAAATAGCTGTGTTCTTACCTTCCATATCGGTATTAGCCGAGCAATGCATCGAAGCGATGCCCTGAAGCGGAAGGAAGTAGTTCATCATTGAGAACATACCCTTCTTCATTTCTCCGCCGTACCATGTATTAAGAATAACCTGCTCGCGGCTCTTTACGTTAAAGAGAACTGCGGTCTCGGAATTAAGTCCGAGTTCTTTATAATTCTTAACCTTAGCCTTTGAAGCGTTATAGATAGTAAAATCGGGAACAAAGTTCTCCTGCTCCTCAGCGGTAGGCTTAATAAACATATTCTCAACGAAATGAGCCTGCCACGCAACTTCCATAATAAAACGAACAGCCATACGAGTATCCTCGTTAGCGCCGCAGAAAGCGTCGACAACATAGAGTTTCTTGCCCGAAAGCTCCTCAACAGCGAGCTTCTTACAAGCAGCCCATGTTTCTTCAGAAGCGGGATGGTTATCATTAGGATATTCGGGAGTAGTCCACCATACGGTATCCTTGGATTTATCATCCATAACGATAAATTTATCCTTAGGCGAACGGCCTGTATAAACGCCTGTCATTACGTTAACAGCGCCGAGTTCGGTTTCCTGACCTTTATCAAAGCCCTCTAAAGACGGATCCATCTCGTCTTTATAAAGGTCCTCATAAGAAGGATTATAAATAATTTCCTTTACATCCTTAATTCCGTATTTTGTTAAATCAATTTTAGACATTGTAAAACCTCTTTCCGAGTTATTTTTTTAACAAATATATTTTACCATAATTTTCACTTAAATGTCAATATTACCGAACATACAAATAAAAGGGTTAATATGCAATTATTTCAGCTAATAATTGCAAAAATTTATTGTTTTAATTTACAATAAAGTGAATAATGAAATTTTTATATATTTATACGCCAAAAAATTTTTTGTGATTTTACAGAAAGCACTTTTAAAATATTAAAAAATGTTATATTATATTATGGAAAGGAATGAGTAAAATATGGATAGTACAAATTACAACGCTAAATGTTTAAAATGCGGTTATATATTTGAGGCGGATGACGAAAAAGAAAAAGCCGTCTGTCCCCTATGCGGCGAAGAAAATAACAAAACCGAGGCTTTAAATGCCTTTGATGAAAAATTCAAGGATTATAAACCTAAGAAAAAAACAACACTCAGAATGGCTGCGGATTTAGCGATATTCGGAATATCGCTTTGCGCGCTGATTTTTGTATTGTATTTTCTGGTAACATTAATCATCAGTTTTATTAAATAATGTACAAATAACAAATAATATACCTTTTAATTAAAACATAAATATGATAGAATAAAAACATCAAAATGAAAGGGAGCGGTATTATGGCTTCAAATTTAACTAAAAAAATAAATGACATCGAAGACACTAAATTAAAATCAGGCGAACTATTTATGTACGGTCACTGCGAAGATAACGGCGACATTAACGCGGGAGTATGCTGTGAGGAGGCTGATTTAGAGGCTATCGAAAGCACTTTACAGTACATTATTCTCCAGACAGCTAAAGTTCTTTACGACAGTAACCCCGAGATAACTAAGGAAGACATCGCGGAAATCCTCTTTACTGATTTATTCGGAAGCATTAACCTGTTCTTAAGCGAGCTAAACAGGGATAAGGATGAATCTGAAATCAGAGATGAGGCGGCTGATCTACTTACCGACACCTTCGAGGAATTTGATTTCTACGGAGATTTTGACTAAAAATCGATAGTTGATAGCGGATAGTGGATAGTTTTTAAAACCGAGCTATCTGCTCGTCATTCATTCTCAATTCTCAATTCACATTTTTCAATTAATTAAGGCGGTTCTTTCGAACCGCCTTAAATATTATGTTTCTAAAATTGGTTTAGCGTCAGGATTTTTATCGGGATCTACATCGTAGAATACGAGGTTGATTCCGTCTTTGCTATCGTCAATTACGATCCAAAGCTCGTTATTGATAAAGCCCTTGCAATCGCCTGACTGCGGCGAACCGTTATCGGATATGATTATATTATAAGCATCGTCGTTAGTGGATGCCTTAAAATTATATACATACCATCCGTCAACGATATCGTCGTCCGTAAATGTGCCGCCAGGCCACTTTGTTACCTTAGAGTAGTTATAAGGTGAATCCTCGCCTTCGCTGCTGCCCCAAATCCAGAGTGTCGGAACCCATGTCTTATCGCCGCTATGCTTAACATGGAGCGATACGTCGGTTGACGCCGTATTATAGTAGAAGCTGTACTCAGCCTCACCGTAAGGTACCTTAACTGACTCAGGAGGAAGTTTAGTTTCATCTATAGCATATCCGAGAGCCTTAGCTACAGGAAGTACATAGGTTTCTCCTACTCTGCCCTCGTAAGTAACGGATTTAGCGATTTTATATGTAGTATTATTCTCGTAGTAATTTACGGTAACTTTACCTGTACCTACGCTCTGCTTAGCAATATGCTTCTGAAGCATTGTAGCGTCGTTAATATCAACTACGCCGTCAACATTTACGTCAGCGAGTGCTTTCTGCTCGTCGGTAAAGTTGATAATCTTAGCTATGCCCTTCTGGATAAATGTAACGTCACAGATATTAGTCTTGCTGTCGCCGTTGATATCCTTCTTAACGGACTCGGGAGCATAGAAGCCGTAGTTTAATTCAACATTCTGATCTGCCTCGGTAAAGGTTCCGTCCATATTTCCCTTAACCTCAGTAATATCGTACTTTGTTCCTACAGAAGGCTGAGCGATCGAGTACGCGCTGCCAATTTTACCTGTAATTGAATATTTATCAAGAACTTCGCCTGTTACCGCGTTCTTAGCAAGTACGTTAACTGTACCCTGGTCCGACTTAAGAGCAACCTTATCGAAGCTCGCTTTATCAACAGCTACGATCATCGACTTAGCGGGGATAGTAAACTTCTTACCGTTAGAAGCGAGCTTCTTAACGCCTGCCTGCTGGTCGTTAGCGATAATAACCCAATCGGTTGTACCCTCATACTCGTTAAGAGTAAACTCGGCAGCCTTTGAATCGGTATTAGCGAGTACGGCGAGCTTTTTCCATTCGCCTTCCTTCTTATTTGTCCATACTGCAGCGTACGTAAAGGATGCGTCTACTCCCGAATAAAGGAGATAATCCTTAGCGGATTCATTAGTATCGTCGGTAAGCGGTGAGAAATGCTTACGGATATCGAGCATACCCTTATAATAAGATACGATATCGGCGTTCGATTTAGCGAGCGACCAATCAATCTTATTAAGGTCGGGTGAGGATTTATAGCTGTTAGCGTCATTATCCTTAGAACGACCCATTTCCTCGCCCGCGAGCGTAAAGAATACGCCCTGAGACATAGCCATAATACCGCCTGTCAGCTTACTCTCGGAAACGAGGAGCGGATGACGCTTACGGAAATATTCGGTCAGATTCTGAGAATCGGCAAGTCTGTCCCAAAGTGTCTGGTTATCGTGGCAGGACGCGTAGGTTACGCACTGAGACGGCTGCTTAGAGTGCCATGTACCGCTCTTTGTATTAGCGAGGATACCGTTAGCAACAGTAATATAGGAACCCTTAGTACCCTGAACCCAGCCTGTGTTGGTTTTCTGGAATACGCCGCCCTTTAAACCGTCACGGATACCGTCGTTAAAGAACGCAATTCTTTCATTTAATACGGGAGCGCCCGCCTGAGTAGCCTGCTTAAAGGCTGCGCCCGAGCATGTGGTCGAAGGGAACGTTGAGGAACCGCCTGTCCAACCTTCGCCCCACATTGTAATCTTAGGATCAACCTTATCGATCTCATCGCGGATAAGGTTCATTGTTTCGCAGTCATGAAGTCCCATAAGGTCAAAGCGGAATCCGTCAATATGATACTCGTTTACCCAATAGAGGCATGACTGAATCATATAGTTCCTGAACATAAGGTTCTCGGAAGCAGTTTCATTTCCGCAGCCTGAGCCGTTGGAGTAACCGCCGTCGGATTTCATACGATAGTAATAGTTAGGAACTGTATACTCGAAGCAGGAATCTGTCGAGAAAGTATGGTTATAAACAACGTCCATAATTACGGAGATACCCGCTTTATGAAGCGCCTGAATCATAGACTTACATTCCTTAATACGAACATTTCCGTCGTAAGGATTGGAAGAATATGAACCTTCGGGAACGTTGTAGTTAACGGGATCATAGCCCCAGTTAAAGCCTGTGCTGCTGGCGGCAGCCTCGTCGATTGAGCCGTAATCATAGAAGGGGTTGATCTGAACGGCTGTTACGCCTAAGTTCTTGAGATAGTCAACGCAGGTAGCAACCTTGCCCTCGTTTTTAAGGGTAGTGCCCGTTTCTGTAAACGCGAGGTATTTACCGCGGTTAGCTTCGGTAACGCCTGAATTCTCATCAAAGGAGAAATCTTTAACGTGAATTTCCCAAACTGAAGTCTGAGTGCTTCTGTCCTGAACAACGTGAGCATCTTTATCCCAGCCGTCGGGATTTGTCTTTGAAAGGTCACATACCATAGAACGCTTTCCGTTTACGCCTGTAGCTACAGAATAAACGTCAGCTGTTTCCTTAGTAGTTTCCTTACTGCCCGTTACGTTCTTGGCGGTTATTGTATACGTATAATATGTATTCAACAAATCACCCTCAACGGTAGTTTTCCAAATACCTGTAAAGGTAGACTCATCACCCGCGGTTTTGAGTTCCTTTTCAAGCTCGGTTTTTCCTAAATCCGCAGCGCCCTTTTCAGAGTCAGAGCCTGTAGCGTAGCGGTTCAGGGTAATCTTAGAAGCTGTAGGCGCCCATACCTTAAAGGTTGTGGACTCCTTAGAGTAAGTCGCGCCGAGGTCATTGCCGTTATAACCGTAATTATTATCAAGCTGACGGGCAGCTGTAGCGTAGGCGGTATCGCCCGTAGAGCTTTTAGCTGTAGCCGCGCTTGCCATTACAACGGATGACGCTATTAATATAGCGCAGAGTAAGATTGACAAAAATTTTTTTGCCATATGAATTCCTCCTTTAAAACCTGATTAACAGGCATAATTTATGATATATCTAAGCTTTTCATAAGAGAAGCTTTTCTGCGTTTATAATAAACAACCGAGAAAACCGCAATCGCCGCGGCAAATAAAAGAATAATCAAAATCGTTGTAATTCCCGAAAATGCCGAAGTAGAGTAAATATAGAGAACAGTCTGTTCGGCAGGCGAAAATTCGCCGACTGTATTATCAGGAATTTTAGAGAGCGTATAGTTTTCAAAATCTATATTTTCGGTCTTATAAGGAGTACCGTTATCCCCTGTACGCGAGTCGGTCGAAAGAATCTTTCCGTCATCCGCCATATAAATAATGTTTATCTTACAGGACGCGTCATCAGAAGTTTTCTTCGTATAACGGTAGTTTACGGTTGTATCTTTTTTAGAAAAAACTCCGCAGCCGTTTTTCGGAAGCCGCTCAAGATTCAGGCTGTAGCCGTCTATTGCTGGAATCTCAAGCGTACTGTACGGCTGACCCTGACGGTTAGTCATAATTACGGTATCGGAAATATTTTTTTCGGTAAGGTCGTCGATAAAGTTAAATGTAACGCTGGAGTAGGAACCGTCATATTTCTCACAGTAAAAGTCGCAATAACGTACCGTATCCCCGAATTTTCCCGAATTACCGTCGGATTTCTTGATATTATAATTCATTAATACGGAATTCAGCGGCTGTATATCGAAGGATGAGCCCTTTTTACCGTTTAATATATAGCTCTTAAAAATCTCATTGCCCGAATGATAGCGGACAATAACCTTTCCGTTTTCGATCTTGAGATCTAAACTATCATAAGCATCCTTATCTACAAGAATCGCGGCTGTTTTAGCGGGCAGAGTAACTCCAGAGCTTACGTTGCGAATTCTTTCAAAGCCCGCTGTTTCTCCGTCTGCAATCTGAACGTAGCTTCCGCCGAAAGAGGCTGTCTTAGTGCTGTCGCTCGAATTAACTGCAACAACAACTCTTTTAAATTTCGGATCCTTTAAGGTATAAGCAAGTACACCGTCGGGCATACCGTTTAAGAATTTTACATTTTTCTCAGCTTCGGCAGAAGAATCGGTAAACGCGGAAATATGCTTTCTAATTTTTATAAGTCCGCGGTAATAATCCGCAACGTCGCCGAAGGTATAAAGGCTCTCCCAGTCTATCTGATTGAGCTTGACGCCCGATTTATAGCTGTTTTCATCGCCGTTTTTACTGCGGCACATTTCTTCGCCAGCGAGCATAAAACTGATTCCCAGCGAAGTATAAGTCAGAACTCCCGCGAGCTTATTCATAGCGGTCATGTCCTCGTAACGCTTATAATAGTCCGCCTTACTGCCCTTAACTGATTTAATGAGCTTATCCCACAATGTAAGATTATCGTGGCAGGATGCGTAAGTCACGCACTGGGAAGGCGCTTTAGCCCATCCCATAGTATCATCGCACTGAGCAAGTATTCCTGTTTTTAAATCGGATTTTTTGAGTCCGGACTGGACAAATCCCTTATCAATTCCCGCCGCACTGCCTTTAACCGCGTCGCGGTAAGTGTCGTCAAACGCTCCGATTCTTAAATCAAGTTTAGCGACATTTTCCTGATTAGCGAGTACAGTTCCGCTGTCAGCGGCAGTTTTAAGATTCCAAGCCTCGCCGTACATAAGAATTCTATTACCGCCGTCAAGTTTATCAAGCGAATAACGTATAAGGTTCATAGTATCAACGTCGTGAAGTCCCATTAAGTCAAAACGGAAGCCGTCGATATGATACTCCCTCGCCCAATAAGTAACGCTGTCAACCATAAACTTGCGGAACATTTTATGCTCCGAGGCGGTATCGTTACCGCAACCCGAGCCGTTGGAATATGTACCGTCGGGATTCCTGCGGTAATAATAATCGCTGACAGTCAAGTTGAACGGAGAAGTTTTCCACTCCTGAGTATGGTTATACACAACATCCATAATAACGCCGATTCCAGCCTTATGGAGCGCTTGTATCATTTTTTTACATTCCTTAATCCGGACGTCGCCTTTATAAGGATTTGAACTGTACGAACCCTCGGGACAGTTATAATTCACGGGGTCATAACCCCAGTTAAAAACTGAATCTTTGCCGCTTTTATCGGTTTCATCAATCGAACCGAAATCATAAAACGGATTGATCTGTACATAATTTACGCCGAGCTTCTTAAGATAATCGACACAAGTTGATTCGTTACCCTCCACGGAATCAACAGTTGTACCCGTTTCAGTAAAAGCGAGATACTTACCGCGGTTGTTTTTTGACACACCGCTTGAGGATGACGAGGAGAAATCGCTTATCTGAACCTCCCAGATACGGGCGTCGGTCTGTTTATCAACAGAAATACGTTTATCATTTTCCCAGTCCTTAGGGTTTGTCGAGGCTAAATCGACAACCATACTGCGTTTTCCGTTAACGCCGCAGGCTTTAGCGTAAATATCAGAGGTCTCATAGGATTTATTGTTTCTTGTTATTACAAAAGTATAGTAAATATTCTTAAGATCACCCGCTGCGTGAACCGCCCATACTCCCGTACTCTTATTCTTAGTCATAGAAATAATCTTAATATACTTTTTAGCGGTAGAGGATTTATAAAACTTAACTCTTACCGCCTGAGCGTCGGGCGACCATACACGGAATACGGTAATGCGCTTGCTGTAAATTGCGCCTAATTCACCGTTGAAAGTAGTTTTATCGAGTTTTTTTGCGTATGCTTCATAGTCCTTAGCGGCAGAAACCGTCGGCAAGGACATAAAACACATAGCGGTTATTATTAAAACCAATAATATTGAAGCGGCGCGTTTAATTACCATATTAATTTCCCATTTTTTAATCATATTATCTTAAATATTGTAACAAATATCTAATAATATATATTTCTATAAATGAATTAAAAAAAAAGTGTAAGTAATTTACAGTGTAGAAAAAACGACCTATTTTATGTGCATATTAACCATAGATGTTTTTCACACATTTTACGGACAAACGCATATTCTATATTGAGTAAAAGAAAACGGAGGAATTACCCCATGGAAACAATCAGTTATACAGTCCGTAAGGGCAACACACTTTTCGGTATCGCGAACTTTTTCGGTACAACCGTCGAAAAGCTCTTAATGGCTAACAATATACAAGACCCGAATATGATTTATGTCGGACAGACTATTCTTGTGCCTGTAGATACAGAAGATTTAAACGGATATGTTTACGTTACCCGTCCGGGCGATACGCTATGGTCGATCGCTCAGCGCTTCGGGACTACAGTTGAAAGCATCGCTAAGAAAAACGGTATGTGCAACCCTAATATACTTTACCCCGGGACAAGATTATATATATAATAAATAAAGAATTAAGAGTATAGAAAGCACCTAACGGATAAATCCATTAGGTGCTTTGATAATATTATCTAAATTAATCCAAGTAGTCTTTTAGCTTCTTGCTTCTGGAAGGATGGCGCAGCTTACGAAGCGCCTTAGCCTCGATCTGACGGATACGCTCACGCGTTACCTTAAACTCGCTTCCTACTTCCTCAAGAGTGCGGCTCTTTCCGTCCTCAAGTCCGAAGCGGAGTCTTAATACCTTAGCTTCACGTGGAGTAAGCGTAGCAAGGACTTCCTCGAGCTGTTCCTTTAAAAGCGCGTGAGAGGCTTCGTCGGCGGGAGCGGGAGTATCGCTGTCGGGAATAAAATCTCCGAGATGGCTGTCCTCCTCCTCGCCGATAGGAGTTTCAAGAGATACAGGCTCCTGAGCTACGCGTACGATTTCTCTTACCTTATCGACGGAAATATCCAGCTTCTCCGCGATTTCCTCCGAAGAAGGCTCGTGGCCTTTTTCATGAAGAATCTGCGTGCTGACTTTCTTAACCTTGTTGATAGTTTCTACCATATGTACAGGGATACGGATTGTTCTCGCCTGGTCTGCGATAGCTCGGGTAATTGCCTGGCGAATCCACCATGTAGCGTATGTCGAGAACTTAAAACCCTTAGTATAGTCAAATTTTTCAACCGCTTTTATAAGTCCCAAGTTACCTTCCTGTATCAAATCAAGGAACTGCATACCGCGTCCGAGATAACGCTTCGCGATACTAACAACAAGACGCAGGTTAGCTTCCGAAAGACGCTTTTTAGCGTAAATATCTCCCTCGGCGATTTTTATCGCAAGCTCAATTTCCTCTTCGGGAGTTAAAAGCGGAACACGTCCGATTTCCTTAAGATAAACCTTTACGGGGTCATCGATAGATACAGACTCGCCCGAGTCAGATTTACCGTCTTCCTTTTTAGCCTCTTCCTCGGCAAGCTGCTCAAAATCTATATTCTCAATATCCTCGATAATTTCGATACCCTGCTGCTCTAAAGAATCATAAAGTTTTTCAAGCTCCTCGGGCTTAAATTCAACCTCGCCGAGCGCCTCAATTATTTCGTCGTTAGTAAGATTACCCTTAGATTTACCTAACTCGGTTAATTCCTTGATTATATTTTTCTTATCATTTGAAGCCATATAAACAGTCCTTTCAATTACTTTCCAAATTTACTGACGGCTTTCCTTAAGCCTGCGAAGCTGCTCCTGAATATCGTCAAAAGTAGCGGTACTCATATCGGAGGTCTTAAGTTTAGTGAACTCGTCGTTTATAACATCTATATTTTCACGCAAGGTTTTTTCATTAGCCATTTTCGCGAAATCGGAATTCGCCATATGAAAAATCTTAGCGGTTTCTTCTCCCGTAAAATCACCCGAAACCGAGGATAAAGGATCATATCCTTTTTTAATTCTTTCCGAGAAATAAGTAAACAGTTTTTTATTAAATTCCGTCTGGAACTTACTTTCGTCAAGCATACTCTCAACATCGGAAAGTTTATCGGGATTTTTAATAATATAGGCGATCACGCCCTCCTCCGCGGTCGTTACGCGGGGTTTTTTATATCTCTCGGTATTGATCTTATCGTTTCTTCCGTTAAGGTTAGACTGCATAGTTCTGAAGTTGTCGCGGGATTTTTCGCGGTATCTTTTACGGCTCGCTTTAGAAATCTGATGTTTGACCGCGTCGGGAGACACTCCCAACTCCTTGGAGATTTTAGATACATATATATCCTGCTCGATTTCATTTTCAAGCGCGGCGAGAATCTTAACGACCTCGTTGAGATATCCTACCCTGCCGTCGGCTAGTTCAAGATTATACTGTCCCCTGAGCTTCGAGAGGCGGTATTCAACATCATTTCCGCTCGCCTCGATAACATTTTTAAAGGCATTATACCCGTTTTCACCCTTGTTCCGCAGAAACTCGTCAGGGTCTTTTCCCTCGGGAATGCTTATTACACGAATCAACAGCCCCGCTTTTCTTAATATATCTATCGCTCTAGCGGCAGCCTTCTGCCCCGCCTCATCGGAATCGTAACAGATTATAACCTCGTCGGTGTAGCGTTTCATAAGAAGCGCCTGCTCCTGAGTCAGCGAAGTTCCGAGAGTAGCTACGGCGTTTGAAAAGCCTGCCTGATTAAGCGCGATAACGTCCATATAACCCTCGCAGAGGATTAGAGTCTTGCTGTCATCATTCTTAGCGTTATTGAGCGAGAAAAGATTAGCGCTCTTTTTAAATACAGGAGTATCGGAAGTATTGAGGTATTTCGGCTTAGCGTCAGTCATAATCCTGCCGCCAAACGCGATTACGTTACCTCGTAAATCAATAATCGGAAACATTACCCTGTCATAAAACCTGTCGGATACATTTCCGCTTTTATATCGTACGGCTAAATTCGCCTGAACAAGCTCGTTATCATTAAAGCCTAAGGAATGTAAATGATTAACAAGAGAATAGCGGTTTCCGTCCGCGTATCCGAGTCCGAAACGGCGTATGGTACGCTCGCTTAAACCGCGTCCTCGAAAATAATTAAGCCCTTCTGTACCAGCTTTACTGTAAAGCTGGCTGTAGAAAAAACGAGCCGCTTCCCTGTTCGCCTCAAATATTCTTTTACGAAGCGCCGACATCGAGTCGTCGAAACCTTCCTCGGGCATATCGAGTCCAGCTCTTTGAGCTAAAAACTTTACGGCATCTATGTAATCGAGGTTTTCAATTTTCATAATGAAACTGATCACATCGCCGCCGACTCCGCATCCAAAGCAGTAAAAAGACGCGCTTTCGGGGTAAATGTTAAAAGAGGGAGTTTTTTCGCCGTGAAACGGGCATAATCCGACCATATTCCTGCCTCGGCGTTTAAGGTTGACATATGTAGAGGCAACCTCTGTCATATCATTGCGCAGCTTAAGCTCCTGCAAAAATCCGTCAGGCAACGGCATAAACTCACCCCCATTATCTCAACACACTACTTATATATACGAAATAAAATCAAAAAATCCTAAAAAAATTTCAAAAAATTTTATAATTATCATATTTCGTAGTATTTTTCGTCGATAATACCAATCTGAACTTCTCCCGAGGTCGCATCGAGAATATCTTTTTTCAGACTCTCAAGCATATCAACAGGAATATGGAAGCTGAGTTTAACGCTATCGGAATAATCGGTATCGTCAACAACTCCGCCGCAGTTCATAATCAAAGTATTGAGCTTTCCGTACTGATTATAGGTACAGCTTAGCTCGCACATAGCGCAGACACTCATTGTAATAATGCCCGAAGCCTCGATAGCGATTTTGGTTCCGCGCGAATATGCGCGCGCAAGTCCGCCCGTACCTAGAAGAATTCCGCCAAAGTAACGGGTAACTACAACAACAGCGTCAACTATACCGTTTTTATCGAGAATTTCGAGCATAGGAACGCCCGCTGTACCCTGAGGCTCGCCGTCGTCGCTGTAACGTTTAACGTTTTTGTCCCTCAGAACATAAGCGTAGCAATTGTGGCGCGCGTCCCAATGTTCTTTTTTTATTTTATTAATAAATTCAAGCGCTTCATCCTCGGTTTTAACAGGCTTAGCGTAGCCGATAAAACGCGAGCGCTTTTCAACGAATTCATCGCTCGAATAATCTTTTATTGTTTTATAACTATCACTCATAATCAAACTCTTTGTTAAGAAAAAAAGACGGCAGGTTATGCCGTCTTTAAAATCAATATCAGTTCATATTGAAACGCTTCTTGAATCTGTCAACGCGTCCGCCTGTATCAACTAACTTCTGCTTACCTGTAAAGAACGGGTGGCATTTTGAACAAACTTCAACACGAATATCTTTTCTTGTTGAGCCTGTTTCAATCACGTTGCCGCAAGCGCATCTAATAGTAGTCTGTTCGTATTTAGGATGGATTCCGTTTTTCATTTTATTCACCTCATTCGGGATATAATTCAATACAACAGTAGAATTATACTATAGTTTCTTACAAAATGCAAGACTTTTTTAAATTTTTTTTAGTTTTCTCTTGAACTTACGTAGTAGCTGTACTCGTTAAGGCACATATTAAGGCTCTGCATAACTTCAGCGTTTTCCTCGCCAACATAACGATAGGACTTATAATTGGCGTTCATCGAGGTCTGAGCTTCCTTATCCTCGGGATAACGAAGGATAAATCCGTAGTTCTTGGCGTTTTTATCGAGCCACGCGGAAGCCTTGGAGTTTTTAAACTTTCCTTTTTCGTTACTGCGGAAGCTCACCATCAACCCTGTCTGGAATTCACTTCTTCCCGCCTGCGGAATCGTAAGATTGGTTTTAGCCTGAGCCTTAACCTCAGAAAGTCCTTCTTTTTCAATATAATTCTTATACTCAGCCGTATAGAGCTTTTTTTGCTCGTCATAGCTTACGTAAGCGTACTTAACATAAAGGTCTATCCCCTGCTTTTTCGCGTCCGCTAAAAGTTTATCAAGATTCTTCTCGGCTAAAACATTAATCTTATAGCTGCCTTTATCGACGAGATCAGGAACATAATCCTTTTCGAGCGGAGTGCTTTTATTAACTACCCTTAAAAGCTCAGCGTTATTATTCTGTTCAGAGGAAGCATAATCAGCGGAATTCTGTCTTGTTGAATTATTAATCGCAAAATGCAATACTACGAAAAAAGCACCCGCGATTATCGCGACTATTAGCACAACGATTAAAATCCTTAGCAAATTCAGTTTTAAGACAGACGCTCCCGAATCGCCCTTAGGCTTAGGATAGACGGCGCTTTTAAATTTACGGTGCTTAGGCGGTTTAAACTTAAAAGTCATTCCCCTTCTTCCCCTGTTATAATAGGAACGATTATACATTTATTTACTTTATCTCCTTAGTATCAATTTCTTTCTTAGCCGCCTCGATAAACCGAGCGAGCGGCATTGAACCTAAATCTCCTTCTTTTCTATGACGTACAGATACAGCGTTATTCTCGATATCCTTATCGCCTACTACGAACATATAAGGCACCTTCTGAAGCTGAGCCTCACGGATTTTATAACCGATTTTTTCGCTTCTGTCATCAATCTCAACACGCATACCCTCGGCTTCAAGAGCCTTCTTAATACCGTAAGCGTAGTCAACGTGACGGTCGGCAATCGGTAAAATCTTAACCTGAGTAGGAGCGAGCCACATCGGGAACGCGCCCGCGTATTTCTCGATTAAAAGCGCTAAAGTTCTCTCGTAACAGCCGATAGAAGTACGGTGGATGATATACGGATTCTTCTTCTTTCCATCCTTATCAACATATTCCATACCGAATTTTTCGGCAATCATACCGTCAATTTGGATTGTTATAAGAGTATCCTCTTTTCCGTATACATTTTTAATCTGTATATCAAGTTTAGGACCGTAAAAAGCCGCCTCTCCGACTCCGATTTCATACGGAACCTCGAGATGGTCAAGAATCCTGCCCATCATATCCTGAACGGTATTCCATTCTTCTTCCGTTCCGGCATAATAAACCGTTAAAGGACGCGAAGCAGACGAGGAGAACAGATAGACAAATACATGGTCATGCACACTCCTCAGACTTGCGGGAAGGTAAACCTCACTCAAGATTGTCGCATCGAATGCTCCCCATCTAATTGAGGTCACGCCTTCAGAAACGACAACTCTCTTGAGCTTATTCGCGGCAATAAAGCAGTTCCTTCCGACTGTTCCTACGCCGCTACCTATAAAAACCTCCTCAACGTCACTGATAAGACTCGACCAGGGGGTCTGGCTATAGTTACTATAGTCAGGTATATCGCCTGATCCTGTCACACTGATGCGATTGTTCGCCCAGTCCCAATCCCATTCCAAATTTGTACCAGGGATTCTGCCGAAGTACGCGAAAAGCGTCGCCTTTTCCTCCGCTATACCTGCTTCATCGGAATCGGTCAGTTCCGCAAGTGCTGTCCGCGTCATATCCGGTGCGGAGATTCCTTTGACTGCGTTTACAGGACCAAATCTC
>CAJOHT010000008.1 GCA_905234305.1 uncultured Ruminococcus sp.
CGAAGGTATAACAAACCTCAGTCACGATGTTTTTTATCACTGCGATTCTATGCCGTACGTGACTATTCCGAATTCGGTTTTGGCGATGGGGCAGCTTGCTTTCGGGTATTGTTACGCGCTCAATAAAGTCGACCTAACGGCGCTGGATCATGTGCCGTATATTCAGTCGAATACATTCCAGGGGTCAACATCCTGTAAATTTGTAGTCAGCAACGCCGCTATGAAAACCGCGTTCCAATCCGCGACAAACTGGTCGGCGCTGGCGGATAGAATAGTAACAAGAGAGGAGTACGGAAATGGCAATAGTTAGAGAATTCTTTACGGAAAGAGGCGACGGGGTAAAGCTGTATAAAACTTACTCTGATATCGGAATGATGATTGAGCAAAACGAAACAAACGCTCGTTATATCGAGGCTATCGACGTCGAAAACAGTCCTTTTACATATTTCGAAACCGACGAACCGATAGCAGAATTATAAAATTACACAAAAAATTTTGCGTTTATAGCTTGTCAAGACTTAATTTAGTATTATTCTTGTGTCGAATTAAACAAAATTAAAATTAGTTTTTTGTGTACTATATCTAATTAACAAAAATATTGCACAAATTTTCCTAAGCATAGAAAAAATTGCACAATAAATATTGACTTTACCCTAAAAAATATTGTAAAATGATATAGCTAGATATGTAATTATACGGTATAGGTATCATATATACGCTGACGCTTTTGCGTCGAAACACGCGGGGAGGGATATTGTGTCTTTAAAAGGTTATATTCAGAAGAACAAAAAAAGACTCAGAAAAAGAAGAAAGCTGATCGTATTTCTGTGCATTCTTTCAATATTGGGATTAACTACCTCTACATATGCGTGGTTTACGGTTAATACCTTCGCGGGTGTTCAGGATTTTGAACTCCAAATCAGCACAGGCGACGATTTAAGAGTTTCTATGGACAATCACGGCTCCGATATTGAGCAGTATACCCACGTTATTACTAACGATATGCTAGATTCCTATCTGAGGAAAAACTATAATAAATCCCTCGCTGACGTTATCCTCGATCCCGTTACTACCAACAACGGCAGGAGCTTTACCTATCAGAACGGCTCTAAAGCCGATCCTAACGGCGAGGAATCCTACTTCGAGTTTGAGTGCTATTTTATTGCGACGAGGGATATGCACGTTCACCTCACTACCGAGGAAGGCGTGGACGAGGACGGCAAGAAGATAGAAGGAACCCGCGTAAGCTCCGAATCTCCCGCTCCCAAGAGCGATGTTGTAAGAGCTAACCGTATCTCCTTCGATCCCGCTGACGCAACAGGCAACGCTAAGACCTATGAGCCGAATAAGGGCAGCCAGGTTACAAGCCTCACTACTTTCGATTTACCGAACGGCTCGATGACTTATAACGACTCCAACAACCTCTTCTCGCTCGAGAAACTTACCCCGAAAAAGGTAACGGTAAGACTTTGGCTCGAGGGCGAGGATCCCGAATGTGTTAACAGAATCCAGGGCTCTAACCTGCATGTACGCCTCGCTTTCGTAGGTATCAGGAACGGCCAGACCACACCGATGGGGTAAGATTCAGTTGATAGTGGATAGTTGATAGTTGATAGTTGATAATTAGTTATGCAATATAAAGAAAAAAACATAACCGAAAACAAGAGCTTTAATTTTGCGGTAAGAATTATCAATTTATATAAGCATATTTCAAAAGAAAAATCCGAGTATGTTCTATCGAAACAGTTGTTACGTTCAGGCACAAGTATTGGCGCAAACGTTTCGGAAGCTGTTCAAGGGCAATCACGAAATGATTTTCTTGCGAAAATGAATATAGCCTTAAAAGAGGCGTACGAAACGGAATATTGGCTTCGGTTGTTAAGAAGCACGGATTATCTTTCTGAGAAAGAATACACTTCGATTTATAATGATTGTACAGAGCTTGAAAAGCTTTTAGTTTCAATTGTAAAAACTACTAAAAAGTCTAAATAAGAATTCACTCTTGATATTTGTTAGCGGATATATCTGATAGATGACGTTGAAGGTTAATGATTCAACTATCAACTATCAACTATCAACTATCAACTATCGCTGGTGAGCGAGGTGAAACAATGGCATTTGGTAAGAAAAAAGGTAAAATTGAAAATGCGGCTGTAACTCCCGAAGAAGTCGCGAAATTAGGCCACAAGCACGAAGTCGAGGCGGCTAAGGACAAAAAGTCCTCGGTATACGACCATTTCCACGCCCAGGAAGAAGCTAAGCAAATCGCCGACGCTAAGAAGCGCAAAAAGCGCTACGCCGCTATCCTCGCGGCGCTGGTCGCGATACTGCTTATTATGTACATAATCTCGATGCTGTTAACCCAATGGGGCGACCTCGTAATTACTATCGGCGACGTTTACGACGGCAAGTCGCTTATGCTCTCCGAGTCATTGTCGTTCGACGACGCTACGGTTAAGCTCAACGGCGGAACGGTTAAGGACGTTACCAACATCACTAAGGCGTGGCTTCCTAAGGGGCTCGATACCGAGAAGGACGGCGCCCATAACGGCGAGAACTACTTAGCCTATACCTTCTATCTTAAGAATACGGGCGATAAGGACCTCGAGTACAATACTACGATGACCGTAACGGGCGTGTCGAAATCCGCCGACGAAGCGGTACGAGTTCAGATTTATAAGAACGGCAAGGATAATGTTTACGCTAAGGGTTCTTATAACGACCGCAAAATCTCCGAGACCGACGCTACTATATGGAATAATAACGATACTATCCTTAAGGCTAAAGCCGATTCCCTTAAAGCGGGTGCTACCGATAAATTTACGGTAGTTATGTGGATAGAGGGCAACGACCCCGAATGTGTAGACGCGATCCGCGGCGGCTCCATCCGCTCCCAGATGGTGTTTGATATTGTTCCCGACAACCCCGCTGACGCGGAGGGGAAGTAATAGGTAATAGGTAATAAGTAATAGGTATTTGTTATGGAAAACTTAGGGAATAAGGAAAACAAATGCTATAAATTTTCTGTTCGAGTTTACAATTTATGCAGATACCTACAGAAAGAACGTAAGGAGTATATTATTACCAACCAATTATTTCGTTCAGGTACAAGTATAAGTGCCAATTAAGCCGAAGCGAAATACGCGCAAAGTACAGCGGACTTTAAGTCAAAACATCAGATTTCCTTAAAAGAAGCCTCGGAATCAAGGTATTGGATTAATCTTCTCTATGATACAGAGAACATAAATAAATCCGAATACGATTCGCTTAAAGAAGACGTCGGCGAAGTTATCAAAATTCTGACGGGTGTAATCAATGCTTTGAGAAAAAAGGAAGAAAAGGAAAAAGAAGAAAAAGAGAATAAAAAAAGAAAAGACAAAAAAGACGACAAACCTGAAAAATAAAGGTAAAACAAAGGTAAAGTAAAGGCAGTAAGTTTTTAAATATAATAATAAAGATTTTAAAAGCAAAACCTATTACCTATTACTTATTACCTAATACCTGAATTATTTTGGTCATACCATCGTAAAGCTGTGTTGCTGAGACAGCGGAGCGGTGTCGTGATATATATTGTAACAAAGGTTGCATCGTGTTTGGCAACCAAAATAATTTTTAAGGAGGATTCTCTAATGAAAAACACAAGAAAAAAGATGTTATTATCATCAGTAGCTATGCTTCTTGTTGCTCTCGTAGCTTTAGGCTCCGCAACATACGCATGGTTCACAATCAACAAGGAAGTAACAGCTGATACAATGGTAGTTAACGCTGCTACAACAGCTGGTCTCCAGATCACAAACAAAAACGGCAATGAGTGGGCTCGTGACGTACACTTTACTGACAGCGACATTACACTTGCTCCTACATCACGCGGATTTACTGCTTCTGCTTTACAGAGTGCAGGCTATCTCCCCCAGGATGTAAGCACTACAGGCTCAGGCGCTCGCGCATGGGTAGTTGCAGATGGTAACTCTAACCCTGCTACTAACTGGAAAGCAGACGCAGGTCGTCCTACTGTTCCTTCAGGTGATGTAGTTGCGCAGGCTTCTAACGCTTACTATGCTGAGTATCGTGTAGGTGTTAAATCTTCTGGCTCTGACATCGAGGACGTTGTTATGAATTTAAACTATACTGATGGCTCAGCTTCTGGAAAAAGCGCTGAAGGATTTATCCGTATAGTTGTTATGGAAGAAGACGTAACTGCTCCTGTTGCTTATATCGCTGACGGCGGTGCTAGCACAAACGCTGTAACAGCTATCAACACTACTACCAAGATTCCTTCAAGTGTAGCTGCTCAGGTAAATACATCTGCAACTGATGTTGCGGTTGGCACAATGACAAGCACAGCAAGATACTTCAGAATCATTGTTTGGTTCGAGGGTCAGGATGCTGATTGTACAGATACTAACCAGGCTGCTAAGGGCACAATCGACGTTAAGTTCAGCTTCGATTAATTATACTACTTAATATTAGTTATTGAACTGAAAAAACAATTTAGAGTAATTCTTAATTAAAAAGTCCCCGAGCCGAGTCGCTCGGCTCGGGGCAAAGAATAGCTGACAGCCCTGACAGCACAGGGCAAGGAGCTTAAAAAAAGGAAATGAGGAAATCCCGAATGAAAAAAGCTTTGAACAAAATACTGCACGTCGTTGTGGATATACTGATTGTTGCGATTTTAATAATCTCCGTATTTATCCTGACGATAGCGTTGACGGCTCGAGGTGACGAGGGAGTTCCGAGCGTTTTCGGCAAAGCTCCGATAGGCGTACTCACCGATTCTATGAAGGGCGACAAGCCCGACGACTTTAATAAGGGCGACCTAATTATCTGCGATATCGTGGAGAATAAGGCTGACGCCGAATTTAAGGTCGGCGATGTAATTACCTTCGCCGCCGATATTAACGGCGACGGAAACCGCGATTACGTAACTCATAGAATTTATAAGGTTAATAAAGACGGTTCCTTCCTTACTAAGGGCGATAATAACGAAACCTACGACCAGGATAGAAAGAACGCGGTAGTGTTCCCCGATATTAATCCGTTGAGTGTACTCGCGGTATACCACGGAACTAAAATTTCGGGACTGGGCGGCGTTATTAACTACCTCCAGACTCCGTCGGGCTTCTTCCTTTGCATTTTGCTGCCGATGATTATATTCTTCCTGTACCAGGCTGTCCGCGTTGTAATTAACGCGATGGCGTACAGCAAGGAGAAGGGTATGATTAAGGCTCAGGAGGCTATGGCTGAGGCGGGTCTTACCGAGGAGCAGAAACAGAGGGCTATCGCCGAGTATCTTGCTGCTCAGGAGGGAAAAGTCCCCGAGGTGAAAGCTGAGGAAAAAACTCAGCCTGAACCTGTGGCGGAAGCTGCCGAGGCTCAACCTGCGGAAAGCGCTGAGGTTGAGACAGAGGATAGTGCCGAGCCTGAGGTTGAGTAAGCGCCTAATGTAACGTAGACAGCGGGAGTCAGCAGTACCGCCGCCGTTGTTACATTTTGAATTGAGAATTGAGAATTGAGAATGTCGGTCGAGAAGAGAGCGTTGTATTGTATAACCCTTTGCGACCTGACAGTAAAAATATTGCTCTATTCCGTTTTCAATTGATTAGTAATTGTTTAAACAGAGAATATCGGCCAATATTCTCAATTCTCTATTCCGATTAATCAATCTCTATGAACAGATATGATAAAAATCCCATTATTAAAAAAGTGTGGATTTTGCTGTCAGAACAGCTAAGCTCTATAAATATTTAACAATCAAAAAACGAATTTGTTATGTCTAAGCAGCTTCTAAGATGCGGAACAAGCATCAGCGCGAATGTGTTTGAAGCTGTTGAAGGAAGCAGCAGAGCAGATTTCTTAAATAAGATGAATATCGCGTTAAAGGAATCTAATGAAACGCTCTACTGGTTATTAATACTTAGTAAATCAGGTTATCTTTCCGAGAAAGAATATGCGTCAATTTATCCTGAAGCCGAGGAGCTGAAAAGGATGGTAGCGTCTATTGTAAAATCAACAAAAGAAAAACCTGACTATAAATGAGCATTGAGTTTTAAGATAGATGAATATTAATACAGTCGGGAATAAACGATTATGAAAAGTAAATCTGTCTGCCCGACCAACATTCTCAACTCTCAATTCTCAATTCTCCATTTCCGAACGCGTAGCGTTTGGATGCCAAAATAATTTTTCAACATAAAGCCGAGATTCCGAAGTACAGCGTTCTGCGTTAGTAATGTTAAGGAATTTTGGTGGAAAAATTAAAATTATCTTGGCGCATAGGTCACACATTCATAACGACGGTTATGCGAGATCCAGGTACGGCGTAAAGGCGTCGAAATGTTAAAGTCTTGTATAAAATGAAGCCGAGGTCAGAAAGCTTCAGACCGACGATGAAAAATTTTTTAAGGAGAAAATTATGGATACAGTATTTAAATTTCTCTTCCAATTTTTAGGACAGTTCTTCGGCTCTATCTGGAACGGAATTGTCAGTATACTCGGCGCTTTCAATATTCCCGAGTATATCAGTATTATTTCCCGCTACACTACTAAACTCGGCGGACTCGCATGGGTAGTAGCAATTATCGCGATTATTCTTTTAGTCGCAATCATAGGTTTATTGGTATTTTTGATAGTTGTTTCCTTAAAGAAATTTTTCAGGAACAAGCGTGCCCGCAAGGACACAGGCTCTCTTGTACAGGAGGTTCAGGCTTTAAACCGCGAGGTTATGCGCCTTAACCTTGAGAAAGACAAGATCCTCTCTATGAAAGTTTCTCAGATCGGTCTTAACCCGAATGAGATCTCCGAACTTACAGGCGAAGAGCTTGAGACTCTTAACGGCGGAGAACTCAAACTTACCGCTCTCGACGAAGAATGGGCAGATTATCAGCCGCCTGAGTATGATAACGAGATTACCCTCCCCGAATTCTGCGACCGCTTCCGTCTTTTCGCTTGCTCGAGACTCGGTCTTTATTATGATATATCTATGATTCGCCGCTTTGTTTCGGCTTTCGCGTCAACAAGACTTATAGTACTCCAGGGTATTTCAGGTACAGGTAAAACTTCACTTGCTTACGCTTTTGGTAAGTATGTATCTAACGACTCCGTTATTACCCCTGTACAGCCTTCATGGCGTGACCGTTCCGAGCTTTTCGGTTACTTCAACGAATTTACAAAGAAATATAACGAAACAGAGCTTTTAAGAGCTATGTACGAAGCTAACTATAACGAAAACGTTTACCTCGTTATCCTCGACGAAATGAACATCGCGCGTGTTGAGTATTACTTCGCCGAGATGCTCTCCATTCTTGAAATGCCGAGACGTGACGAGTGGGTCGTTGACCTCGTGCCCAGCCAGTGGAAAAATGACCCGAAACAGCTCCATAAAGGTAAATTTACCGTACCGCCCAATATGTGGTATTGCGGTACTATCAACAACGATGACTCGACCTTCGCCGTTACCGATAAGGTATACGACCGTGCTATGCCTATCAACATCGATACTAAGGGCGTGGCATTCGAGGCTCCCGATACACCTCCTGTAGTTATTAACTACCATCACTTCGAGGATATTCTGAATAAGGCTAAGGCTGATAACCCCGTATCCGACGAAATCCTTAACAAGCTCGCTTTAGTAGACGATTATATTATAGCTCACTTCCGTGTAGCTTTCGGTAACCGTATTATGAAGCAGATCAAGGATTATGTTCCCGCGTATGTTGGAACAGGCGGAACCGAGATTGACGGTCTGGACTACATCCTTGCGCGTAAGGTACTGCGTAAGTTTGAAGCGCTTAACCTCTCTTATATCCGTGACGAGATTGACGGTCTGATAGCGTATATGGACGAATTATTCGGCGAAGAGAATATGGGCGAGTGTAAAGATTACCTGCTCATGCTCAAGAAGCTCGCGTAATTGCCATATCTTATAGGGCTGTCGGTCAGGATATCGGCACCCAATAAGGTGTTCAATGAGTTTATTGGGATTTTAATATGAAACAGAGGTGAGTATTGCTTGGAGAATTTTGATAAATACTATCGTTCCTATAAGTACATGAAAAAACACCTCGCTACAGACTTTACCGCCAACTACCTCACAACAAATATGGAGGATAACGATAAGGGGGAAGACGTTCTCGCGGGTAAACTTAATGAAAAAGTTATCGATATGGAATGGGTAACTGCCATTGAGGATACGCTCCCGTATATCGAAAAGGCGATCGATGAACAGAGAAGGTTCATCGTAGAAAACAACGAAGTTTACAGAATCGATAAAGCTAAAATTATCAACAAGGATTCCGTAAAACATTTAATTCAGCATACTAACTTTATAGATAATATTGATGACGAAGGCAAGGTTACTCCGAACAAGGTGCTTACGATTGAACGTGAGGACTCGTTCGAGACCTACGAAAACCGCTTCCTCATTACATTAATCGAGACTGCGCTCGATTTCGTTGCGGATAAATACCGCAAAATGGTTAACGCTCCTACCGATACATTCGATAAAATCGAGATGGACCGTGACCTCGTGCTTAATAACCAGCACATCACATTTAAGGTTGAGTATTCCAACGAGGTAAAGGACGCTAAGGCTGACGACCTCGACATCAAGGAATACGAGAAGCTCTCTGACTTTGACCGTGTGCGCCGTATACGTGAGAAGCTCAACAGCTTTATGAATACGGATATGATGAAGGCGCTGCATAAATGCATTCGCGTTAAGCCGCCTATCAACCGTACAAACCTTATGACCAAGAACCCGAACTATAAGGCGGGCTTGGACTTATTCAACTACCTCTATGCTTATAATAAACCCGGTTACGAGATTATCGGCAGGGACTTCTCAGGTAAAATGGATAAAGAAGTTCAGCAGGACCTTTATTTCTCGATGGGTTTCCAGCATTTTATGCTCTCGATTGCCCTGAACCCCGCCCTCAGGTCTATGCTTGAGGATCGCTATCAGGAGCAGAGAAGAGTTCGCGAAAAGACAGGCGATACCGAGACAGCGGAGCTTATTGAGTCTATCCGTAAGGAAGAACTTAAGATTCGTTTACAGGAGATTCGTGAACGCGAGAAGGTTATCCGCGATCAGAAAGCTGAGATTGCCGCTCTTAAGCGCGAAATTGAAAAACGTGATAAACAGATTGAGTCCCTTAAGAGTTCCATTAAGGCACTCGAGGATCAGGTCAAGACCCTGCGCGATGAACTCCAGAAGGTTAAGGCTGAACTTATCCGCGCTAAGGAGCGTATTGCCGAACTCGAGGCTAAGGTTGAGGAACTCGAAGCTCAGATCAAGTATCTGCAGTCTGTTATTGAAGAGCAGAAGGCTAAAATCGCCGAACTCGAGGAGCTTAAGGCTCAGCTCGAGGCTAAGATTGCCGAACTAGAGCAGATTATCGAGGAGCAGAAGGCTAAAATCGCCGAACTCGAAGAAATCGTTGCTCAGCAGAAGGCTCGTATCGAGGAACTCGAAGCGTATGTTGCCGAACTCGAAAAGGTTAAGGCTCAGCTTGAGGAAAGAGTTGCAGCTCTTGAGGAAGAGAATGCCGCTCAGAAGGCTACTATCGAAGCTCACGAGGCGACTATCGCTCAGCAGAAGGACGCTATCGCGTCTCTTGAAAGCGAAATCGCGGGCGCGAAAGCTCAGATCACAGAGCTTACTTCTACTCTGTCCGAGCGCGATACCACTATCGCGAACCAGAGCGCCGAAATCGATAAGCTCAGCGCTAATCTTACTCAGACTACCAACGACCTCGCCAGCGAGAAAGAGGCTCACAAGGCTGACGTTGAGGCTGAGAAGGCAGCTCATAAAAGTCACGTTGACGAGCTTAATAAGATGTTCGAGGACGAGCGTGTTAAGATTGCCGCTGACCATAAGAGCGCGATCGATAAGCTCAACAAAGAGCATCAATCCGCTATGGATAAGCTTGATAAGCAGAAAGAAGCTGAAAAGGCTAAGATTCAGAAAGACGCCGACAGCCGCGTAAAGGCAGCCCAGAAGGATGCCGATAAGAAAGCTAAGGCTGAAATCAAAAAGCAGGTCAGCAAGGCTCAGGATGAAGCCAGGAAAGCCGCTAAGAAAGCGAACGACACAGCCGCTAAATACCGCAAAGAGCTTAAAATCGGCCGCGGTGATGACGGAATGTTCGGTTACGACCTTACTTACGGCGCTCTCGGCGTTCAGGCGATGAAAGCTCAGAGCCTCGCGTCGGGCGGCGGAATGTTCAGTATTCCCAATATCAGTAACATCTCCTGTCTCTTCGTAGTTAACGACAACAAGCGTTTAACCGTTTATCTCGGTGATATGAACCGCATTGAGGTTGTCAAGAAGCTGCAGTCGACTAAATTCGACGATTGCAAGGCTGTTGTAGCCGAGCAGTTGACTAAAGCCGACAATGCCTGCGCATATGTAACATACAAGACAGTGGACAAAAACTACATGAGTAACTTTGCCGCTTTCCTTAAGGATGAGGTCGGCTTTAAGAACACTCAGCTCTTCCACAATAAAGCTCAGAAGAGCGGTAAGTCCGTTTTAGGAATTTATTTCTACAGAGGGTAAATTATGGCGACAGAAACAGGCCGTAACAGGCGATTTATTCTAACTAAAAATTTAATAATGATGCTTGTTGTGCTTGTTGTAGGTCTTTTGGCCGTATGGTCATGGTTTACTATGAATAGAACTGTAACGGCGGACAATATCAGCATTAAAGCAGCCTATCCTAATGAGATTGGCTTAGCTAAGCCTGTTTATAACGCCAATGGAACAGATACAGGTCCAGGCGAATTTGTCGATTCTATCTCTTTCTCGGGCGCTAAGCTCACAAAGGATTGTACAGGCGACGGCAAGACTCTTATTGTCCCCGATTTCAGTGTAACTAAAGATAGGAACGCCGCTATTAAAAAGGGCCGCGAGGTCAATACGGCGGGTGTTTGGGAAGAGGCTTTTTCTCAGAGAGATCAGCAAAGCATACTTAATGTCGATCCTGAAGCCAAGGTTGAAACCCGTTATATTGAATATGAGTTCTATGCCCGTTCGCAGAATAAGGACATTAATTTGAACGCCGTATCATCTCTTACTACTCCTGGAGAGGCTACACTTACAAGCGGTTATAGCACCAATAAAGAGAGCGCGTACGGTGCCTTCAGTTCGGATTGTATCGTCGGAGCGGTACGAGTAGCGCTTTTGGCTCAAGGAGCTTCTGTGTCGCAGAGCTATACTGCATCAGGAGTCACCCCTTACAATTTGAGTTTTGTAAACTCTAACGGCGATATCAACGAAAGGCATTTATCCTGCTTATGGCTCCCGAGGCCAGATCTTCTCCTCGAAGCCGATCCCAATAATTCGGGCAGTGCTAAAAACTGGGCGGTATACAGAAACATCAAGAATCTTGCGGGATATACCACTTCACACAGCGGTACATTCAAAACATACGAGCATACTTTCTACAGCCCTGTAAATACCGATACTGAAAATCCGATTGTAAATAGCGGTAAATGGAATTCCGATTCGCCCAGCTCTTATCCGATTTCTAAACAAACGGGAAGTATTGTCGAGGAAAAAACTGCGGGTGAAGATGAGCATTTCGTAGTTTCCGCTAATACATTCACGAACAATACATGTCCGACTCTCGGTCAAAATGTTAAAGTATCGGATGTAGGCGATGATGAGCAGTATCTTGTAAAATCTACTTTAAGAAAAACTCCGACCGATAGTAATACCGAGGTTGAATACTATGTATTTAAGTATACTTTAAGAATCTGGCTTGAGGGTACTGACCCTGAGTCCAGACGAGCTATGGACGGCGGCGAATTTGATTTGGATCTCCAGTTTAGTTGACGGGGTTCGGATTAAAAAATATTGATATTAATTGAAATGAGGTGATGTGATGAAGAAAGAAAAATCTAAAATGCTTTCTAAAGCGTCAGAAAGTTTAAGACGCAGGAAAGCTACAAAAAGACAATTTTACTTCTCAATCATCTCATTATTTATTGCTTGCGCGATATTTGTAACGGGAACTGTTTCATGGTTCTCTATAAGCACAGCTAAATTAGACGCGGGAAGATTTATGCTTGAATGCGGAAAAGGTCTCCGCGTTAACGATAGCGGTGAGAGCGATTTCCAGTTTAACAACGTGGATAAGGAGATTGTCCCCGCTTCGTCCGTAAACGGAAGGAATCTTTTCTTCCCAGCCGACGGTTCCGATTTCTCGAAGGTAACGGATGAAATTACATACCGCAGTGCCACTGTCGGCGACAAAAACGTAAACTATATCCAGATCGACTTTACCTTAACCGCTCAGGAAAACAACACCGCGCTTTATCTTAATACCGATGATGACGCCACTAAGCTTTCGGTTTACGATTCGGATAAAGATCAAGACAGCGTAACGCTCGCGGCGCCGTTAAGGCTCGCGATTTGGGCTGGCACCGAGAAAGATAACACCGCGCCTAATGAGCCTATCGTATTTAACCCGACAGGCAGGACGTTTTATACAGCGGCGGTCAATACAGTAGACCGTTCCTCGGGAAGGCTTTTAAGTAAGAAAGCTCAGCTTTCTCATGCTTTTGAGGATTATTCCTACGGCGGAACGCCCGTAGCGGTTCTTTCTAAAGGTGTTGAAACTAAGTTTTCGATTATAATCTGGCTCGAAGGCGCCGATCCTAAGTGCGTTTACGATCAGGTTATCAGCAAGAAAAATATCAAGCTCAGCATAGCGTTCTCGACCTCTTGGGATAAAACTCAGGTTGTACGCTTTAAAGACGAAACAGGCGGCAACGGTCAAGCAGGCTGGGTTAAAAATCTTATTACTAACGGAGTTACTGTTGGCGGCAAGACTGTTAAATATACGCCTTATCTCCATTATAAGAAGCACGGCTCCTCGAGCAGCGACGATGTAACCGACTTCCAGATGTGGGCGTATGATAATACGGATGACTCATTAGCTACCGAATGGGCTTGTAATATGCCCGGCGATATGTCTAACGAGGTTTCGTTCGAGCTTCGACCGTCGGATTCCAGCTTGCCTACATATAAATTTACTCAGGATACGAACGGCAATTCTACTCTCGACCGCGGAGTCAACAGGCTCTATACAGCGGACGATACTACTCAGCCTAACGCTCAAGACATAACCGACGCAAGCTATAGCCAGTGTACAGGTCACTGGGTTGCTCTCGGTGACAGCGACGGCGGCGGATCTGATATCGGCGAGCTTGAGGGCGATGATTTCTAGTGTATATTTTAAGAACAAGGAGGTGTCACTATGAAAAAACTAAAGAATATTAAAAAGTCAATAGGTCATAGGAATTTAGTGCTTTCCATAGTGGCGCTTATCCTGACATTATTAACGGCTGTAAGCGTCAGCTATAGCTGGATAGAGGAAGTTTCTAACGTAAAACTTGATACTAACGAAAACGCCCAACAATCCCCGCTCCATATTAAGGAGAAAAAGCTCAATGCTCAGGTCAACGTCAACGAAACTAAAAAAAACTCGCATATCGACTTAAACGATTACTTCTACGAAGCGGGCGATATGCACCTTTCGGGCTGCTACAGTGACGGTAATGATTTCTATTTCCCGAAGTCAGGAAATGAAAGTAACGGTTATCGTAAGGGTACTAAGGATGACGCGAATGTTAACTATATAAGCACGACCTTTAAGGTTAAATCCGAAGGCGCTCCTACCGCTTATTGGTTCGAGTATAAGGATAATAACGCAACCTCAAACCCCTTTACCTTCGCGAAGGATTATACTGGCGCTACCGATCCGAATACAGGCGAGAAAACTACTGACCCGAATACAGGATTGAAGTCTAATCAGAATCATAGTTCCACATCTGCGTTAACAAACTACCTCCGTGCGTCAATTACAGTTAACGGTTCTACTACGGTTTATGCATTTAACAGCGATGGCGCATTTAAATATATAGACAACGGAACTTTAACAAATGCACCTGCCTCAATACAATCAGGTGGTACCGATACACGCGTTAAACGTGCCGTTAAGAATTATATGTACTATAACGAGGGGTTTTCTAATGTAAGTACAAGCAATCCTGCCTCTACTCTGGGTAACTGGAAAAAATCGGAAAACACAAACACCTCTACTAAACCTAATCAGGGTACAGGGCAAAACCTTGACGGTAATATTCTTTTTACTATACCTAAGGATAAAACTGAAACTGTTACGCTCAAGCTGTGGTTACAGGCCGACGCGCCTGTAACTTCCGTAGACCTTACGAATATTAATCTCCAGATTACGTCATCGTGGGTTAAATCTCGCCGAATTTATATTCGTGATATGACGGTAAATGAATATGACAGCGGACTTAATAATAATCAAACAGGTGCGAAATGGCTTACTACGGATTCAAACGCAAAGTTGTTTTTAGCTCTTTACGATAATGATACTCCTTCACTTCGCACACATTATCCTATTGTTAAATCAGGTAGCATATATTATGTTGATATAGATACATCTGCCTCTGGTATACAAGATGTTCCTGCTGTATATAACGGTGCGAAATGCGCAATTTACCGTTGCAATCAAAGCTGGAATAGCGGAAATGACCATAGCGGAGACGGTGATATTAATTATTGGGATAAATGGGAAACGACTCTTCCGAACACTTTCCATAGTGAAACCTTCTCCATCTACAGCCATAAATACGGAAACTGGGATACTGAAGACGCTACTTCTATAAAATTTATCGACTCGGTTAAAATGATTGACCTGAATAAAACTCCAAAGGTTTATCTTTGGGATAGCAGTTCAGAATATGACGCAACCAACGTTAACGGTAAAATTGTTAAAAACAAAGATTGGCCTGGAGAGGAAATGACCAGATTAGCAGATGCAGAACAGGTTGGTAATTTGAACCTGAAATTGTTTAATATATTCTATTCGTCGGCGTATAATCGAGCGGTATTCAATGATGGAGAATATAATACTAATGTTAACGGTGGTCGTAACCAGTTGCAAACTCAGGATGTATGGCTTTCAAATAACGGTACGTCCTATGTAAAGGATTACTTCGATTTTGCAACCCTTAAGTGGTATACAGCTGCTGAATTGTCAAACGTAAGATATACCAACACGGTGCTTGTTAACAATTTCAATACAAACGACAGTAATCAGGCTCATATAAGAATGGTATATTATACCGACGGTACAAACGGGACAAATGATCATTACTTTATGTGTAAGGCGTTTATTAAATCGGCGGGAGACTATTTCTTTAAGATTTGGGATCATGACGCTAATACCCATTACGGAAGACCAAGCAACTGGAACCAATGGGCATTAGGTCACGGCGATAGCACGCGAAATATAGGCAGTAGTAATGCCCAAGGTGATTTGATTTGGATTTATGTTAGCGATACCGATATAGCTAACAGCGGGAACGGAATATTCCGATTCTATTATGATAAAGATTCCCATTATTTTAAATGGGAGAGCGGCGAAAATTAAGACGCGAGTTAATATTTAATTTTTGAGAATTATTTTAAGAGGTGGTGAGTTACCATGAGAACAACAAGAAAATTAATTGTACTGTGCTTAGCGGCGCTGATGGCGTGTCTTACGATGATGCCGTCTACTTTCTCGTGGTACGACCACAACGCCGAGGAAGATGCGGGCTATATGCAGTATTCCAGGCAGAATCTTCCCGTTTCGGGAAGCTCTAACTTAAGCGCTAGTACGATAGCCGTCGATAAAAACGGCGTTGCTACCAACGGCAATACCACTGTATCGAACGTAAACTTCTCGAGCGCTGATACAAAAATCCAGTATTATAAAACTACATTAACGAACACCAGCAATTCTCACGACGCCTACGGCGACCTTGAAGTCGGGAATTTGCTTAATAAAGAGGGAATAAGGGTAGGTATTACTTCCCCCGTAATTAACGAGAAGGGCTTTTCTATCTCGAGAACGCCGAAATCAAACAGTACGGTAAGAATTTACTTTATCCCGTATGACAGAAAAAAAGGCTCTGATGACTATTGGCATTTTTGGTATAATAAGGAGTATAACGATAGTACAAACAGTAGTACATATCATAATAACGATTACTGGGATATGAATGTAAGGTACTATGTCGGCAGCACACCTACAGATGTGCGTATGACTGGGGCACCTAACACTAATAATTCTGATTTTAAAGTATCGGGTACTAACGATAACGCGTATAAGGTTTATTACGCTGATTTGCCGAGTAATACGACATCTTTCTTCTTCCATAATCACTGGTATGATGATAATGACGAGAATAAGGATTGGAACCGTACACAGGATATCAACGAGCTTGTCCCTGGAACAGTATATCGCTTAACGGGTGAGAAAATTGATGACTCTTATAAGCTCCACGATACAATTTACAGGGAAAGCGTTGCCGAGCTTATGAGCTACTACAGCGAGGTTCAGCTTGACCTTGACGGTCATATTTATATTTCCCTTAAGAAGCCCGACGAGATTACAAACCCTGAGGATGAATCCGCCGATTATTACGGTACTTCTATAAGCTACAGTTCAAGTAATAATAATGTGGCTACCGTTGACAGAGACGGTCTTGTTACGGCCGCAAGCAGTATTTCGGGAAACACCGCTACAGCGACTATTACCGCGACAATTCAGGGCGCTCTCGGCGATACAATAACCTGCCAGACTAAGGTAACGGTATCTAAATATATCGAGCAGATGCCTGTCGCTCAGAATATCCTTGTTGAAGCGGGCAAATCGGTTGATATTTACTGGTATGTTGTTAATGAGACGACAGATACAGGCACTATAGCCGACTCGATTTTCTGGACATATTAATATGAAAATCAAGAAACCGAAGCCCGACAGTAAAATTTTAAAAATCTTAATATTAATAAAAAACATATTTTTTGCCGTTATTCTCACGCTTTTCGCCGCGATACTTGTTGTCACGATGATTTCGAGGGTTAGCGGCAAAGCTCCGTCTTTAATGGGTTATTCCGTATATCGGATAAGCTCGGGCAGTATGGAGCCTACTCTTAAGGTAGGCGAGGTCATACTCTCGAAAAGCTGCGACCCCGAAAGTATCGCGGTCGGCGATATCGTTACCTACGAGGGACAAAGAGGCGAATTTAAAGATAAAATCGTTACCCATAGGGTTGAGCGCGGTCCGTATTCTCAGAGCGGCGAGCGGTATATTGTTACTAAGGGAGACAATAACCCCGCTTCCGATTCGCCTGTGAATGTGAACGACATCCTCGGAAAGATGGAATGCAAGCTAGGCGCGGTTTCGGCGCTGTATGACTTTTTTGTAACGCCGTGGGGACTTATCAGCATTATACTGCTGATTGTACTCGCCTTCTTTAACGAGATTATTATCTTCGTGAAGAGCCTGTTAGGGTTTAAGGAAGATGACGAGAACAGCCTGGAGTCGATTATCGAGCGCTATAAAAATGAGCAGCTCGCCGAGCAGGAGGCTGAAGAAAAAGCTCAGGAAGCCGAGGCGGTTGAAGAAGAGCCGCAGGAAGCTGAAGCGGCTGAGGAAGAACCGCAGGACTCCGAGGCGGAATCTTAAAATAAGAATATACTCCGTTTATTATGGAGAAGTAAAAGGGTCGGTTTTCCGACCCTTTTGTGGATTAAAACGTTGCTCAACCGCTATCACCCTGAGCCCGTTACTGTCATCCTGAGCGGTTCGTGAAGCGAAATTCGCTTTAGCGAATAGTCGAAGGATCTTACTCTGCATAATGGAGTTGTCGTTGTCATCCCGAATTTGCCGAAGGTTCTTAACGGATAAAGATTCTTCGACTCCGCTAACGCTCCGCTCAGAATGACACGTTACTCCATGTAAAATGATAGGAGTATAGGCTTATAATGACAAATAGGACAAAATATTTTACCTGCCCATACCGTATTAGCGGAAAAGGGGCTTTTTTTATTGTGATAAAGCTCAAAAAACTTCGGGAAAAATTATGCAATATGACAAAATTCAGAAATAATGCACAAAATCATTTATTTTTTCTTGTTAGAATAATAATTATGTGCTAAAATTAATGTAACTAACTATGGGTCGTTATGCGCTTTTTGGGCTGTGGTCAGACAGCCCGCGCCTGCCCAAACTCCAATAACCCCCGCCGATACAACGCGAAAGGTCAGATATTCGCCTGTATAAAAGGCCTCGGTTATCTACTAATTATTCGGAGGTTTTATTTATGAAAACAAGATTAAAAAGTATGTCTAAACGGTCGTTTGCCGTATTCCTCGGAGTATTGATGCTTATCTCGTCAATAGGCTTATCCGCTAACGCCTATTATTGGGATAACGGTACTTGGTATCTTAAGAGTGATATCGACTCCTGGGGAACAGGTATATTGATGACAAATAACTCAAGCAACGACGATCAGGCTTATACGGATATATATCTTTTCGGAAGTTCGTCTAATTCCAATTTTAATTTTAAGTTTAAAGAGGAAGACAGCGATAATACCAGCTGGTTCGGTCCCAGCAGCGGTTCAGATACCGCGTGCGGAACCTCGGGTACAGCAGGCGGCGAAACTCTACGGGGCAGCGTCCCCGGACTTGCAGGCGCAGATAATGGGGCTGCTGAAAGCGATTGTCACGCGGCAGGGCAGGCAGCAGGCCGCGATCAGGCAGGCCGTGAATCATGCGTCATTCGGCGACGTTGACCACGGGGCGAAAGTCGTTGAGGGCATTAAAATCCTCGGGGAATCGATGTATGAGAAATGCAAGGATAGCCCGTATACCCTCGCAGGGCTTGCATACACGGCGGGGATTGCCGAGGGCAAGCAGCGGGAACGGGACAGGCGGCGACACGCAGCCATTAAGCAGGCGATCAAGGAAACGGGGCATGTTCCCCCGGAATACATGGAATAGACAGGACGATCAGAACGGGCGGCGGAAAGCCGCCTTTTCTGTTGTGAAAGGCAGGGGACGCGCCCACAGCCCCGGAAACGCCCCTGTAAGCCCCTCGGCGCGGGGGCGACCATTTCCACGACTTCCAGCAGAAACCCGCCCACGGGGGCGCAGGCGCGACGACAGGGGCAGCACAGCGCGACGGGGCAGAAATGGCACGTTTCACTTGAAAGATGGGGAACGCCTCGGACTACAGGGGGAAACGGTTTGAAGTCGTCAAATGTCACGATGAAAACCCGGGGCGCGAACCCTCGGCGTCAAGCTGCAAATTGACGCGACTTTGAGGGCGTCGGAAAGCCTGCGTTTCACAGGGGAATAAATGGTTTGACGTGAAAAGTCATTCATGATATTGACATATACCCCGGAATTTGGTATAATTGGAATTGAGGGGGACGACCCCCGGCAGAACACACGGAAAACCCCGGGAAATGAGGGCGACACGATGAAGTATTACAGCTATTGCAGGGTTTCCACGGAAACGCAGGCCGAGAAGGGCGGCGGGCTGGAAGTCCAGCGGCAGAACATAGACAAGTATTGCAGCGCCCACGGAATCACGCTGGAACGCGGTTTCGTTGACGCTGGAATCAGCGGCGCGGTGAAGGACACCGACGACGACGACGCGATCAGCAAGCGCCCGGCGCTGATTGAAATGCTCGCCACGCTGGAAGATGGGGACACAGTTATTGTCATGAACACGTCGCGCCTATGGCGCAGCGACACGGCGAAAGTCATTATTCGGCGCGAACTGATGAAACGCCACGCCCACGTCATAGCCGTTGAGAATGAGCGTTTCGACCTGTACGCGAAAAACCCGAATGACCGTTTCATGGACGGCATTATGGAATTGATGGACGAATGGGAACGCCTCACAATCGCGCTGAAACTCGCCAAAGGCCGCACGGCGAAAGCAAAGAACGGGGACAAGCCTGCGGGCGTCTGCCCCTATGGGTATGAATACGCAGCCGATAAAAAGAGCGTCATTGTCGTTGAGGCCGAGGCCGCAACCGTCAAGAAAATGTTCACGCTCGGGCAGACGGGCGCAAGTCTTTCCAAGATTGCCGAGGCGATCAACGCCACGGGCGCGACGACCCGCCGGGGAAAACCCTTTAGCAAGGGAACCATTGCGGCGATACTGAACAACCGTTTCTATATCGGCGAACTGACCCACGCGGGGCAGCCGATCAGGGGCAACCACGACCCGATTATTTCCCGGGTACAATTCGGGAAAGTCCAGGCACAGCTTGACAAGCGGAAACGCGGATAAGGGGGAATCACGGTGAACAAGACAGAGTTTATAAAGGCCACAGCGAAACGGGCAGGGATGACGCAGGAAACCGCCGAGGCGATCATAACCGCGGCGCTGGACGTCGCCACGGACGCGATCAGCAGCGGGCAGGAAGTCAAATTGCAGCGGTTTGGAACGCTACAGGTCAAGCAGCGGCAGGCCCGGGGGCGCGACTTCCACACGGGGAAACCCCTGCCCACGCGCACGGTGAAGTATGCACACTTTGAACCGTCGGACGGCATTAAGGCCGCGATCAACAGGGGGGCAACGGATGAAATCACTTGAAACGAAACAGGAATTTATCAGGCGTCGGGCAAACCGCGAATCATACGCGACCATTGCGGACGCGCTGCACATTTCCAAATCGACTTGCAGCGCATGGGACAGCGAATTGAGCGCAGAAATCGCGCTGCAACGTCAAGACCAACTGAACGACCTGTATTCTGCCTATGGGATGGTAAAGCAGGCCCGGATTGAACGCCTCGGGCAGACCATGCGGCGGATTGACGACGCATTGACACAGGCGGACTTGACGCAGATTGCCCCGGAAAAGCTGCTGGAACTGAAATTGAAGTATGCAGCAGCCATGCGGGACGAATACACGGGGGCAACCGAGGCGCTACCCCTTCCAGCAGACCGAGGGACGGACGACGGGGCATATTATGCCATTGCCGATCTATTCCAGCGGTTGAGGGATGGGGAAATCACGACGCAGCAGGCGAAAACGGAATTGCAGACCATACAGGCCATGAACACAGCCCACGGCAGGGCAACGAATCCGTTTAGTGATTTCACCGTCGGGCAACTCGGGCAGATTATCAAACTCGCCTATGATGACGACCCGGACGACGACAACCGGGGCGACCGGCATTACTGGGGTGTCTGGCACAAGCAGGAGCCCTTTACGGCCTACCGGGAGCATTATATGCGATTCTGTTCGGAGTTCGGCTTCCAGTCCTTCCCCTGCCTTAAGACGATCAAAACCTTTACGAAAGAGGAGGACCGCAATATCTTCTCTGAGGTCATGGAGAGCCATCAGAAGAACGGAGAGGCCAACGGAAAGATCCTTTACTATCTGTCCCA
>CAJOHT010000009.1 GCA_905234305.1 uncultured Ruminococcus sp.
AAATTTGAGGTAAATGATGAAAAATCCGTATGAAGTCCTCGGTGTTTCGCCGAGCGCGAGTGAAAGCGAGATAAAAGCCGCTTACCGTAATCTCGCGAAAAAATATCACCCCGATAACTATACCGACAGTCCTCTCGCGGATGTTGCCGAGGAGAAGATGAAGGAAGTTAACGAGGCTTACGATGAAATTATGAATTCCCGTAAAAACGGCGGAGCGTCAGGCTCCTCCTACAGCGGATACGGCGGTTATTCGGGAGGCTACGCTAATCCTAATTCGCGCTACGCGAATGTGCGTATGATGATTCAGCAGAACCGTCTTGATGAGGCGGAGCGTATCCTTGATTCCGAGACAGGTCCCGACCATACCGCCGAATGGTACTTCTTGCGAGGGATGTGTTATTTCCGCAGAGGCTGGACTCAGCAGGCTGTACAGCATTTCCAGCGCGCGTGCCAGATGGAGCCGAATAATATGGAGTACCGCCAGGCGCTTGAGCATATGAGCCGCCAGCAGTCCTACGGTTTTGGCGGATATAATAACACGGGTCAGCAGAGCGGCTGCGATGTGTGCGATATATGCGCGGGAGCAATGTGTATTAACTGCCTTTGCCGAAGCTGCGGAGGCTGCTGATGAAAAACAAGTCTTTCAGGGTAGCTTTTTGCGGATTGGTGTCCGCGTTAGCGCTCGTGTTTATGCTTTCGACAACGATAATACCTGTTGCTACTTACGCGTTTCCCTGTTTCGCGGGATTTTTGCTTATCGCGGTAGTGGTGGAGTTCGGCGAGAAATGGGCGCTCGCGGCGTATTTTGTAATTTCGGTGCTTTCGGTTTTCTTAGCGGGGGATAAAGAAGCGGTGGTTTATTTTATCGCGTTTTTAGGTTTTTATCCTATAGTTAAGAGCTTTATCGAGAGAATACGCTCAAAAGCCGTTCAGTACGTTATAAAATACGCGCTCTTTACGGCGTGTATGATAGGCGCGTTTACGGTATGTAAATTCATATTAAAGATTCCCGACGAGGAATTTACCGTTATGGGATTTTATATTCCGTGGGTATTTTTAATCGCTGCGGAGATTGTATTTTTCGTTTACGATAAATGCGTTTCGATTCTTGTGTTCAGGTATGTTACCTCATTAAGAAATAAGATTTTTAAAAATACGTGATGCTTTAACAGGCGGTGGATGTATGAAAAGATTCAGAAGTTTTTTGATTTTATTGTTAACGGTATCGGCGCTGGCGGTAGGATGTGTTTTCAGCACTGAGGCTGTTTCGGGAGCGAAAGCCGTAACAACGGCTCCCGTCAATATTCGTAAAGGTCCCTCAAGCGCTAACGGTGTGGCGGCGACGGTTCCGAAAAAGACGACGCTGACGGTTTTAAGCTCGCGTAAATCTAATAAAGCATGGTATAAGGTGATCCTTAAATCAGGCGTCGAGGGCTATGTCCATAAGGACTATATAAAGTTCAAGAGCAATCAGCTGCTTATCCCCGAAAGCGGAACAGGCTACTCGGGTTATTCTCTTACGATTAAGAATATTATTAACACTACGAAAAAGAATATTAAATGGACAAGCTCCGATAAGGAAATCGCCGAGGCTGATAAAAACGGAACAATCACCTGCCATAAAACGGGTACCGTAAATATAAAAGCTAAGGCGGGTAAGAAAACCTCGGTATGCACTCTTAGAATTAAGGGCGCTTCGGTTAAATTCGAGAAAAACAGCTATACTATGTACAGCGACGACACGATGACAGTAACCGCCCAATGTCCGAAATCCGTTACTTATAAAAGCTCGGACCATAAAATCGCCACGGTAAGCGAAAAGGGTGAAGTTACTCCTAAAAAAGAGGGTACAGTTAAAATTACGGCGACAAGCAATTCGGGCTTAAGCGACAGCTATAATTTAACAATTAAAAAGCGTGTTATAACGCTCGCGCTTTCCGACAGTAACATTTACGCTGGCTGCCGCGCGAGGGCGATTGCCCGCGGCGGAAAGAGTTATAAATATAAAAGCTCGGATACTTCGGTAGCTACGGTAAGTTCTTCGGGTATTATTACGGCTAAATCAGCGGGCAAGGCTAAGATTACGGCTTCGTACGGCGATGTTAAGGCGTCCGAGATGGTTAAGGTAAAAAAAGGTGAAAGCGTTAATATCTCACTCGATTCCGATACGGTTAAAAAGGGAATGACGCTTGTTATAAAATCAACTACCCCTGGAGTAAAGTGGCAGTCTACGGACACTTCCGTAGCGACAGTTCAGAACGGTTATGTTCTGGCTAAAAAGAAGGGTACCGTAATAATCAGAGCCTGTGTTTCGGGCGGAGCGAGCGACTGCGTAGTAAAAGTTAAGGACGCCGAGCCCGTAAAATTCGTATATACATCCGAGAACTCGGCGCTCCAGGAGCAGGAGATAAAATTCTACGCTATAACCGATAATACAAGAACTAACGTAAGATTCAAAATAACTTCTCCCGACGGGGAAAAGCATTGGCTTTATTATCCCGAAAGGAGTAATGACGGCAACGGTTACATATGGACCTCGAGCAGGGCGTTTTCTGACGCGGGATTTTATAAAATTGAGGCGTATTCCCATACCTCGGCGGATAAAACATGGAAAACCTGCGAGGGCGGCGAGGGAACGTTTTACGTCAGCAAATATAAAAACCGTACTTCCTGCCATAAAGGCGAGAGGCTTGTAACGACTAAGGTGCTTAACCATATAGCTACGTACGAGGGATATGTACCGAAGGTCGAGGAGGATCCGCTTGTCGCGAATTCACCGACGGTAGGCTACGGGCGCGTAGTGTATTCTGGAACGACATTCTATAACGGGCTAACTAAAAAGGAAGCCTTCGCTTATCTCGTTAAAACTCTTAACGAGTCGGCTTATACTACCAGGATAAACGCTGTTCTAAAGGATAAAAAAATAAGTTTTAACCAGAACCATTTTGACGCGTTAGTTGACTTTTCCTATAACCTCGGAGCGTACGCGATAACTAACCACTCCGAGCTTATCAATACGCTTACCAATACCTACGGCAAAGCATCCTATAAGAACACGGGATATATCAATAAACCATCGATAGCTTTAAGAAAAAAGCCTGACTCTTCCGCTGATAAAATCACGACTGTAAGAGCGGCTACGTACGTAAAAATCGGCTCGAAAACTTATAATGAGTCGTGGTATAAGGTTAAAACTCCCGACGGCGTAAAAGGCTATATAAAGAAAAATCAGGTGACAAAGCGTTCGGATAATACTAAGGTACGCTGTCTCAAAAATGTACCTGTACAAACTTATGCCGTGAATTTCCTTAAGTATCATCACGCGAGCGGTATTTGTTATAAGGGGCTTCTGTACAGAAGGCTCGATGAGCTTGAGATTTTCTTCTTTGACGATTACGCTAACGACGCAAAAAAGAACGAGTACGGTATAAACTTCAGCTGTCCCAAAAACCCGAGCTTCGGATTTTAATTGTTATACTAAACATAAAAATTTTATCCTCCGCATATAATAGGACAAGTTTATTTAAGTTGTGCGGAGTGATAAATATGCGAGGAATATTCTGTTCGTTAGGAAGAAGAAAGAGAAGGTTAGCCCTTCCTGAAATAAAGCTCCCGAATTTATATGAACTTAAAGCTCTTATAAAGCGCAGGGGAGCGGCGGCGTTTTTTACGGCAATGCTGACGGCGGGACTTATAATCGGTTCGATATCGGTTAACGGCTTAAGCGGAAAAACTCTTGAGTCTATGGATTTACTGTTTGCGACAAATCTTCCCGAGCGCCTTAAGGGAGGACTCTCAGCGGCGTTCGCGGCGAGTTTTTCGTCCGATTTTATATTTCTTTTCGTTTCCGTATTATGCGCGCTCAGTTTATGGGGAGCGGTTATACTGCCGTTTATCGCGGCGTTTAAGGGGTTCGGAATAGGATTGAGCGCCGCGTATCTTGTAAGCTCATACGGCGTAAAGGGCGCGTTGTTTTATTTCCTGATTATTCTGCCCGCGGTTTTCGTATTCAGTATCGCGCTTATATTTGAGCTTTCGGCGTGTTTTTCTGTAAATAAAAATATAATAATAAATATCGTTAAGGGTAAGACTTATCCGTTTAAGGGAGCGGTTTTTGCTTTCCTTAAAAAAAGTATAAAGTATTTTCTCGCGGCATTCGCGGCGTCTGTTTTGAACGCGGTGTTGTGGGTGCTTTTTGCGGGTTTGTTTAATCTTTAACGAGTCGGAATGGGGTAAAAATGGAAAAGGCTAGATTAGGAATCACAAGATTTTTCTTGGGGTATTTGAAGAATTTTCATAAAATGCTGCTGGCGAATCTGCTGTTCGCGGTGCCGCTGCTGTTTTTTGGAGCGATTTTTTATTTTATAAGAATCTGGACGGGACTTAATACCGCGTTTATAAGTTTAGCGCCGATAATATTTGTATTTCCGTTTTTCGCGGGAATAACACTGTTTACGCGTAACGTTGCCCGCGAGAGCGAGGATACCGCGGTCGTAAAGCTGTTTTTTAAGGGCTTTAAGGAGAACGCTCTTTACTTTTTGGTACACGGGATACTGCTTTATTTAGCGATATTCTTCTGCTATTCCTCAATAACGCTTTACTGGAAGCTGGCTTCCTCTAACGGAATTTTCTATTTCGCTTTCGGAGTCGCGGTATTGATAGCGGTAGCGATTCTTTTTATATTCTATAATGTGCCCGTTATGACGGTAACGTTCGATTTAAAACTGAAAAACATATATAAAAACTGCGCTCTTATGGCGTTTGGCGAGATAAAAAACAATTTCTTTGTTACGCTGGGCTTGTTCCTTTTATTTATTGTCGGGGCTACGTTTTTTCTGGCGGCTCCGAGCGCGCTGTTTAAGCTGATAGTTATTATAGCTTTCGGCGTACTGATAGTGCCGTCGACCGCTTCGTATATTATGAATTTCTACGTTTATAAGGATATGGAGCTTATTATCTCGAACGGCGATATAAAATCGGATGAGATAAAAAGAAAAATCGAAGCTAAGAAGAATGGGATTAAAAAGGAGGAACTCGAGGAAAAACTTGATTTTTCCGCGCTTGACCTTGACGAGAAAAAGGATGGCGACGAGTATCTTTACTTTAACGGAAAAATGATTAAACGAAAAGTGCTTATAGAGATGAAAAAGGAAGCGGAAGGTGAGTCGAAGGATGAGCAAGAAGAAGTCTAAAAAGAAAAAGAACATTACTACTAAAAAAAAGAAGAAAAATATAAAACCGCTTATTGCGACTATGGCGGTTATAGTCGGTATAGCGGCGGTGATTGCGGTTTCGTATGTAGTTTATATGAACACATCGCTTGCGGGAGCGGGTTTCGCGGACAAAAGCTACGTCAGCGTAAGCGCTTATGACGCGAGCGGCGACGAGGCGGATTTACATAGCGTTTATAACGTCCGCTATGATGATTATAAAGGTTCTATGAAATTAAACAGCGACGGAACCTTTGAGCTGTGGATGACTCCCGGGGCTAAGGACGACGGGGAACACTCGGGTAAGTATACTTATGACCGTGATAAACAGGTGCTTAACGCGAAGTTTGACGGCGGGGCTAAAATGAAGATGAAAATTATCCGTAACGACGACGGGTCGCTTAAGAGAATAGAGATTCCTTATAACGGCTATACCGTATATATGACCGAAAAAATTAATTGAAAACGCAGGGCAGACTCGACGCTTTGAGTCTGCCCTGTATATTATTCGGTTTCTTTCTTTTCAATCGTCCATTCCGCGGCGAAACTTTCGCTGACTTTTTTATCTGTAGTCAAAGTCATATGGGCGGAATCCTTAAAGGTGAACGTCCAGTTTCTGTAATCCTTTTCGTTGTCCAGAGTTACCTCGGAATGGACTACGCCTGTTTTGTTCTTATCGGCTTTCAGGTTGAATCTGCCGCTGTAATCTTTTTTATTGATAGTTCCGTAGAAGGTTCCGTCCGAGTTGAATTTGATCTCGTCTTTGTTTTTTTCGTTTATCCATTTGTAATTTGTTACGAAGCTCGCGTATTCTCCCGTGATTGTTTTAGGAGTTACTGTGACGGATTCGGGCGGACGTGAAGCGTTGGTAGAGGGAGAGCATACGCATCCCGAAACCACAAGAGCCAAAGCGGCTAAAGCTGCCGCAAATATTATTTTTTTAATCATTTCCATAAGCCTTCCTTTATTCAAGAATAAAATTATAATTCATTTTATCATATTTAGACCGTATTATGCAATACTTTTAATAAAATATAGGCGGTAAAGAATTTTTAGGCATTTTATTCAAAAAATCTATTGATTAAAGCGCGGTTTTAAGATATAATTAAAATGATTATAAGCGTTATTATACGCTGCTTTAAAGAAAGGACGTACAAATTATGAAACTTAACAAGGTAACAGTTGACGACATTAACGTAAAGGGTAAAAAAGTTCTCGTAAGAGTGGACTTTAATGTGCCGCTTAAGGACGGAGTTATCACTAACGATAACAGAATCACTGCGGCTCTTCCCACGATCAAGAAGCTTATGGCTGACGGCGGAAAGCTGATTTTATGCTCACATCTCGGCAAGCCGAAGAACGGTCCCGAGGAGAAATTCTCTCTCGCTCCCGTTGCGGTAAGACTTTCCGAGCTTTTAGGCAAAGACGTTGTTTTCGCTGATGACGATGAGGTCGTAGGCGAGAATGCTAAAAAAGCGGTAGCCGAGATGAAGGACGGCGACGTTGTTCTTCTCCAGAATACTCGCTTCAGAAAAGAAGAAACTAAGAATTTAGAGCCTTTCGCTGGCGAGCTTGCTTCCTTAGCTGACGTATTTGTAATGGACGCTTTCGGTTCCGCTCACAGAGCGCACTGCTCAACAGCGGGCGTTACAAATCATATTAAAGATACCGCGGTAGGATATCTTATGCAGAAGGAAATCGACTACCTCGGAAACGCTGTTGAAAATCCCGTAAGGCCGTTCGTAGCTATCCTCGGCGGCGCTAAGGTTGCCGATAAGCTGAACGTTATCTCTAACCTCCTCGAGAAGTGCGATACTCTTATTATCGGCGGCGGTATGGCTTATACCTTCCTTAAGGCTCAGGGTATGGAAATCGGTAAATCGTTAGTTGACGATACTAAGCTCGATTACTGCAAGGAAATGATGGATAAGGCTGAGAAACTCGGCAAAAAGCTCCTTCTTCCTATTGATACTGCTGTTGCGGCTTCGTTCCCCGATCCTATCGACGGACCTATCGACGTTACTATTGTTGATGCTGACAAGATCCCTGCTGATATGGAAGGTCTCGATATCGGCGACAAGACTCAGGCTCTCTTTGCCGAGGCTGTTAAGTCCGCTAAGACAGTAGTTTGGAACGGACCTATGGGTGTATTCGAGAACCCGACTCTAGCTAAGGGTACTATCGCTGTAGCTGAGGCTCTTGCCGAGACTGACGCTACTACAATTATCGGCGGCGGCGACAGCGCGGCTGCGGTAATCCAGCTCGGTTACTCCGATAAGATGAGCCATATCTCAACAGGCGGCGGAGCTTCTCTCGAGTATCTCGAAGGCAAGGTTCTTCCTGGTATTGACGTTATTGCCGATAAATAATATAGTTCTCAGTAATCAGTTCTCAATTTTCAGATTATAAACAGAGAATTTTGAATAGTGAAGCAAAAGATGAACGTATCCCAAGTATCCAAAACTTGATAGAATCCTAATGGAACGGTGGATATGAATTTTAAGAAAGGAATGTACACGCTTGACGTGGAAAATCAAAAAATATGAATAAAGATAAAAGACAGGCGATTATCGCTGGTAACTGGAAAATGAATAAAACTCCCTCTGAGGCTAAAGCGCTTTTAGAGGAGATTATCCCCGTAGCTAAGGACGCGGGCTGCGAGGTTATCGCGTGCGTACCTTATGTTGATTTAGCTGTAGCTGTAGAAACAGTTAAGGGTACTAACGTGAAAATCGGCGCAGAGAACTGCCATTGGGCTGAGAGCGGCGCTTTCACAGGCGAAATCTCGACAGGTATGCTTAAGGAAGTAGGCGTAGAGTACGTTGTACTCGGCCACAGCGAGCGCCGTCAGTATTTCGGCGAGACTGACGAGACAGTTAATAAGAGAACAAAGGCTGCTTTAGCGGCAGGCTTGAAGCCTATCGTATGCGTAGGCGAGCTTCTCTGGGAGCGTGAGTGCGATATTACCGAGGAGGTTATCGCCCGCCAGATTAAACTCGATCTCTATGACGTTACCGCTGAGGACGCTAAAAAATGCGTTATCGCTTATGAGCCTGTATGGGCTATCGGTACGGGTAAGACCGCTACAGCCGACCAGGCTGAGGAGGTTTGCGCGTTTATCCGTAAGGAACTCGCTAAGAAATACGACGAAGAAACCGCTCAGGCTATTACAATTCAGTACGGCGGTTCTATGAACGACGCTAATGCTGCTGAGCTTCTCTCTAAGGAGAATGTTGACGGCGGACTTATCGGCGGTGCTTCACTTGTAGCGGCTAAGTTCGGCGCTATTATCGACGCTGCAACAAAAGGTTAATTTTGAGGGCAAAATTAACAGTTGTCAGTAGTCAGTAATCAGTTTTCAGTTATTGAACAAGGAGGAAAAATAGTGAAAAAACCTCTTATATTAATGATACTTGACGGCTTTGGTATTGCTCCTCCCGAGGGCAATGCTATTGCCGCGGCGAATAAGCCTAATCTGGACAGGCTGTTCGGCAGCAACCCTATTACTCAAATCGGCGCGTCGGGAATGGACGTAGGTCTTCCAGACGGACAGATGGGTAACAGCGAGGTCGGTCATACTAATATCGGCGCGGGACGTATAGTTTATCAGGAGCTTACCCGTATTACAAAGACTATCGAGGAAGATAAGCTTAAGGATAACGAGCCTATAGTAAACGCTATGGATTCAGCGCTTGAGAAGGGTACTTCGCTTCACCTTATGGGACTTATGTCCCCTGGCGGAGTACATAGCCATATCGAGCATCTTTACGGTATTTTAAAGCTCGCTAAAGCTAAGGGACTCGAAAAGGTTTACGTACACGCTTTCCTTGACGGACGTGACGTTCCGCCTTCTTCCGCTAAGGAATATGTCGCCGACGCGGTAGAGAAGATGAAAGAAATCGGTGTCGGTAAAATAGCTACTGTACACGGCCGTTACTACGCTATGGACAGAGATAACCGTTGGGAGCGCGTTCAGAAAGCCTACAGTGCGCTGGTTTACGGAAAGGGTATTGACGCCGACTGTCCCGTACAGGCTATTCAGGACAGCTACGATAACGGCGTAACCGACGAGTTTGTTGTTCCGATCGTAGTTAAGGGCGGAGATACGATTAAAGCGAATGACAGCGTAATCTTCTTTAACTTCCGTCCCGACCGCGCGCGTGAGATAACACGTACGCTCGTTGACCCCGAGTTTAACGGATTTGAGCGCGAGAACGGTTTCTTCCCGCTTAATTACGTTTGTATGACTCAGTACGACGCCACTATGCCGAATGTTGAGGTAGCGTTTAAACCTCAGAGTCTTAAAAATACTCTCGGTGAGTATATTTCGAGCCTCGGTATGCACCAGCTGAGAATTGCCGAAACCGAGAAATATGCCCACGTAACTTTCTTCTTTAACGGCGGTGTTGAAAAGCAGTACGATGGAGAGGACAGAATTCTCGTTAAATCTCCCGCGGTCGCTACATATGACCTCCAGCCCGAGATGAGCGCTCCCGAGGTAACTCAAAAACTCGTGCCTGCTATTAAATCGGGTAAGTACGATATGATAATCCTTAATTTCGCTAACTGCGATATGGTAGGTCATACAGGCGTGTTTGAGGCGGCTGTTAAGGCTGTTGAAGCGGTTGATGAGTGCGTCGGAAAGGTTACGGACGCTATTGCCGAAATGGGCGGAGCGGCTATCATTACAGCCGACCACGGTAACGCCGACAAGATGATTGACGACGACGGCAAGCCCTTTACGGCTCATACGACAAATCCTGTACCTTTCTGTGTAATCGGTTATGACTGCAAGCTCAGAGAGGGCGGTGTATTGGCGGATATCGCTCCGACAATGCTTAAGATTATGGGACTCGCCCAGCCCGAGGAAATGACTGGTAAGAGCATCATTATCTGATTATAAACTATTAAATAAATCGGTTCGGTTATACCGAGCCGATTTTTTTGAAACAGTGTCATAAAATTTGGTTTTCTGTAGTTACAGATATTGAAAGAATATACTTTTTGTTATTGTTTTTATGCGATAAATATGGTAAAATAACTTTGTCTGTAAAAAATATGAAAGGAAAAACTACAATATGGATGTTGAAAGACTTGAAAGACGCAATACTTCTCTTGACATTCTGAGAATATGCGCGGTATTTCTTGTTAACTCTGTCCATTTCTTTTGGTTTAACGGTTTTTACCAGCAAACGTTAAGAAATGACTCTGCCATTTTCATTATGATGATAATGCGCACATTCTTTACAATTTGCGTGCCTTTGTTTATGATACTTACGGGTTATCTTATGTCGCAGAAAACCCTGAGTAAAAGCTATTATAAGGGAATACGCAAGACTCTTATAATTTACGCTATAGCTACGCTGGCGTGTATGATTTATAAGACGATTACGGCTAACGAACCTATAAGCGTAGGAAAGGTTATTTTAGACTTTTTAAGCTTTAAGGGCGCGAATTATTCGTGGTATATTGAGTTTTATATCGGGCTTTTCCTTATCGCTCCGTTTTTGAATTTAATGTACAACGGGCTTAAGACTCAGCGTAAAAAGCAAATATTGGTTTTTACATTTTTCGCGATTTCTATTCTGCCCAATATCTTTAATATGCATGTCTTTACGAATCCCCAATGGTGGGCTACCCCTACGATAAGCTCGGAATATGATAAGATTTTACCGTCGTGGTGGACTTGCATTTACCCCGTATCGTTTTATTTTGTAGGAGCTTATTTAAGGGAATACGGTTTCAAAATGAAAACCCGTACTCTGCTTATCGGCTATCCTATTGTACTTTTGATATTCACATTATTTAATTTCTACCGCTATTTTGGTACAACCTTTAATTACAGTACAGTAGCGGGCTGGGGCAGCTTTGAGGCGTATGTGCTGTCCTGTGGATTCTTTATACTGATAACCCGTATCCCGACCGCGAAAATTCCCATAGCTGTAAAATGGGGATTGTGGAAGGTTTCGGATTTAGCACTCGGTATGTATCTTATTTCATTTATTTTTGACCAGACATTCTATACCGAGTTCTTGAACAAATATGTAACGGTGTTTACCGATAAACTGCCGTGGTATCTTGTTATTGTACCTTGCGTGTTTGTATTTTCGATGGCAGCTTCGCTTTTAATGAATTATCTTGCGAAAGGCATTATAATCGCTTACGAGGCGGTTGTCAGATTTGTTAAGAAAATCCGCGAAAGCGATAGCAAGGATAAGTACAGAGATTTTCTGTTTTTGTTTTTGATGGCGGGGGCGGTATGCTTCGCTGTCTGGAAATGCTTCTACGGGTTCGGAGGAGACGACGAAGCGTTTTACCTTACGATTCCGAAACGGCTTATTCAGGGAGACGCTTTGTTTACTCAGGAATGGCACCTTTCCCAGATGTCGTCGATATTCCTTGTGCCGTTTGTAGGCGCTTACCGTCTGATTACAGGCTCGTATGACGGAATAATTCTTGCCGCGAGATTCTTCTACGTTATAGGGCACGCGGCTGTCGCCTGTTTCGTATATTCGCGCTTAAGAAAATACGGTTATATCGTATTGTTCGCTTCGCTGTTCTTCTTTATCTACACTCCGTATAATATTATGGCGTACAGCTACAATACGCTGTCGGTGGATTTTGTAGTTCTTACAGGCGTTATTATGGGAACGGCCTCCTTTAATAAGAAGCTACCGATTATTTTCGGCGGAATATGCTTTGCGGCGGCGGTGCTTTGCAGCCCGTATATAGCTGTCGGATATGCTCTTTATATTATCTGTGTCGTACTTCATAAGGCGTTCGAGAAGAAAGAATTTAAATCCGCGTTAAAAAGCGATTTGTTCTCGCTAAAAACCTGTCTTTGGTTTACGGTCGGAATAGCCGTTATGACGGTTATTTTCCTGGCGTTCGTATTCAGCCGTACGGGAATTAACGAATTTATGAGCGCTTTGCCGAAGCTCTTTGACGACCCCGAGCATCCGCAGATATCGTTCCTCGATAAGATATGGAGATACTTTAATTCTTCGATAACGTTCCATTCTCACTATCTGTTCGCGCTGATACCTTACGCTGTAATGATGCTCGTGATGATATTCGATACTAAGCGTAAGCTCCACAGAGGTATCTATCTTTCAATAACTGCCGCGCTGGTGATAATGGTACTCATTATGCTGCTCCCGACGATGACCGTTTCATCGTATAACGCGATTATGTATCCTATGCTGTTTATCGGAATAACATCTTACGCGCTTTGTAACGAAAAACCGAGGGAATTGTTCGTGAGCCTGTTCTGTCTTGGAATTCTTTATTCTTTCGCGGTATGTATGGCGTCGAATCAGTATTTCTACGTAATATCGATGGCAATGTGTACGGCGAATGTAGCGAGCTTCGTATTCCTTTCACAGCTTGTTAAGGAGATGCGTGAGACTGACGATAACCTCGATTACGCTAAATTCTGTAAATATTTCGCGTTTTCTCTCGTAGCTCTTATGATAACGCTTCAGGGCTTTTTCCAGATTGAAGTTAAGGCTCGCCATTGCTTCTTTGAACCTGCCGAAGCCGCTGCTCTTACATCCAAGATAGAGCAAGGTCCAGCTAAGGGCATTAATACAAACTCGACAAAAGCCGCCCAGTATAATAATCTTTATAATGATTTACAGTATTATAAGGGAAAAACTCCCGCTAATATACTCTCCGTTTCAGGAACGACGTGGATTTATCTTGAATTAAATGATTATCCGTACGCGACGTATTCGGCGTGGATAGGCGGAGAAGGCTTAGTTTCGATTGATACCGTTTCCGCTCGATTGAATGATTTTTATAACCTGAACCCGAGTAAGTATCCTAAGTATGTATATATACCTAAGGAAACGAAATGGACTGTATCAAGAATAGTTGAGGATTTTAAAAACCGGGGCTTTACGGTAACTGAAAACAATATGAGCTATAAGCTCGAAAAATAAAAAAAGGTGCGGCTCATTGAGCCGCACTTTACTTAGTTTTTTAATCACTGCTTACCATTTATGCCGATGAAGCTCGCCGTGAGTTAGAAGCTCGGGATAATCCCACTGCCTCAGAGTTTCGTACGCGGCTATCGCTACGGAATTTGAGAGATTAAGGCTTCGAGCTTCTTTTATCATAGGAATCCTTACGCAGCTTTCCCTGTTTTTTACGAGCAGGCTTTCGGGAAGTCCGCGGGTTTCCTTGCCGAAAACAAGGTAACAGTTATCGGGATAGCTTACGTCCGTATGGCGGTTCAGCGCTTTAGTCGTAAAATAGAAATAATTACCGCCTTTTGTTTTTTTAAAAAAATCGTCTAAATTCTCATAATATGTAATGTCGAGCAAATTCCAGTAATCAAGCCCCGCGCGTTTTAAATGTTTATCGCTTACGGAAAACCCGAGCGGTTTAACTAAATGAAGCCTCGCTCCCGTAGCGGCGCAGGTTCGCGCTACGTTGCCCGTGTTTGCGGGAATTTCAGGTTCGACCATTACGATATTTAATGTTGCCAAAACTTATCACCTCTAAATATATTTTAACCGCAAATAATAATTTTGCAAGTGATTGCAGAAATTTTCGGAGGTGAAATTATGGAAAAAGGCAAAACTTCGAGCGTAGTTAAAGGCGTAGCGGGCGGTATGATTGCGGGAATCGCCGTCGGAATGGCGAGCAAAGCTCTTATTGACAGCAAACCTAAAATGAAGAAAAAGGCTAATAAGGCGATGAACGCCGTGGGTCAGTTCATAGACACAGCGCAATATTTGTTTAAGTAATAGAAATAGCACCGAATGAAAACATTCGGTGCATAATTTTATACAAAATTTGAGGGATTAAGTCTTGAACCGCCCTCAGTTCTTACCTCAAAATGGAGGTGAGGACCTGTTGAGTCGCCTGTAGAACCTACAGCCGCGATTGACTGTCCCTGG
>CAJOHT010000010.1 GCA_905234305.1 uncultured Ruminococcus sp.
TAAATCGCCGCCGTAGGTGCCGTCTACGCCGAGGATATTTACTCCGCTTCGGATATTCTCGGGGCGGATATCGGAATCGATAGTATTATCGACTTTTCCGACCGTTACCGACGATAGCGCGTCGTAGCCCTGGTCGGCGGTAACGAGCCTGTTTGCGGTCGTGTCGGGATCTACAATCTTATTTTGGAGCGCGATACTCGGAGTTCTGCTGTTGAGTGAGCGGATTGTAGCCTCGGCGTCGCTTAATCGTGAAGCAAGCTGAGTTTTTTCGGCGGTAAGCTGCGATACCTGAGCCTCGAGCCCGTTTATCTGAGAGCCTTGCGCTTCGTTCTCGCTTTGAAGCTCCGTGTTTTGAGCCGTAAGAGTGGCGATTATGGCGTCGAGTTCGGCGCGGGGATAAATCTGCGCGCCGTCTTCGGGCAAACTATGCACCTTGAAATCAACGGTGTTCGTCTTGCCGATAACGTTGCCCTCCTTGGTAATTTTAATAAAAAGCCTTACTGTCTGAGGCTTTTCGGTAAGGTCGCTCGTTGCCCGTAACGGGATAGACCAGATGGGTTCCGTCCTCAAGCACCGCGTAAAGATTTACCTCGCACTGCGAAAGAACGTAACCTCCTATTGACTCGGGAAGAGTTATGCCGACGGGCGTGATTTCGTTCTCGCCGACATATATCGATTCCCGTAGAATCATTTTGAGTTCACGGTTTTCCGTAAGCTCTAAATTAAACATATATTTTCCTCCTTAAAATAATATTAGGCAGAGGGATTTACCCCTCTACCTAAACATACAAAAACTTCAAAAATTGCATAGTTTTATGCAATTACACATAAAAAACACGTCCGATAATAAAAAATTACCGAACGCGCTATATAAAACTTTTTAAATCATTAGATAAAACACTTAATTATAAATCACTATTTCGCTTTTACAGGAGCTTACGCTTACGGGCTTTAAATCCATATCGCTCAATACCTCAAATGTATTTTTTATTGATGTTGAGCCTGCCTTTTTCACCTTGAATGTCGCGGTATATATTGTGCCCTTTGAGGTGAAATCAAGCCCGTTAAGGTCGGAAGCGTTGTAAAGAATCTGATTAGCTTTACCGTTTACAAGTCCCGAGGTGTTTGATTTAGCCGAAACGATTTTAAGATACTCGCTGTCGAAATCCGTATATCCCTGATAATTGATAAGCACCTTGGGCGTCGTAAGATTAAGCGTTACGGAAATCGTATCTCCTACATAACAGGTCGTTCCGTTTATTACGCATTTTTCATCAGATTTATGAGTATCGTTTTTCTCAGGCGTCACTACGGGGATTTTATTATCGGGCTCTTCGGTTTTTTTAGAAGGTTTAGAAGTATTGTTTTTCTTTTTTTCGGTTTTTTTAGTTTCGGATTTTGTTTTTGATGTATTAGCGGGCTCTTCGGTTTTTGAGGTCGAAGCTGTCGCGTCAGTAGCCTTTGTCGATTTACCGCTTTTTGAAGAAGTCTTTTTATCAATAATCTTTTCAGTAACGCCGTCCTTTATTTTTTCGGTGGGAGCGGGTTTGGTGAACTTGATTGTGGTATGGGCGGTGTTAGTAGCCTCGCGGTTAGCTTCATTTACATTATTTACTATTAGTATCGTGCCCGCGGCAATTACAACCGCCATCAGCAATCCCAATACTGCTAACGCTATTTTTTCTTTTTTTGTAAATTTTCTTCTCTGTTTCATATTATCTTCCTTTTTTAAAAAGATTTGATATCAAAAGAAATTATACCACTATGCCGTAAAATATTCAACATAATAATATCGCACAAAAATACTGTCGTTTTTATAGTAATTTTCACGATAGAAAAAGTTCTTTAAGATATGATATAATAAAATTCACAATCTTGAAAAGGAACGATAATATGAATATTTGCGTATACTGCGCGTCGAGCGAAAATATCGACAAGGCTTATCTTCAGGCAGGAGAGGATTTCGGAGAGGCTCTCGCCGATAACGGTCACTGCCTTATTTTCGGCGCGGGAAAGTTCGGAGTTATGGGCGCCGTCGCAAGAGGCTGCCGCCGAAAAAACGGCAATATAATCGGAGTGATTCCCCGATTCTTTGACAATATAGACGTAATGTTTTCCGATTGCAGAATCATCCACACAACCACTATGCGCGAACGCAAGGAAATAATGGAGAACCGAAGCGACGCGTTTGTTATGATGCCAGGCGGAATCGGAACCTTTGAGGAATTCTTTGAGATTCTGACCTTGAAGCAGCTTGAGCGTCACAGAAAGCCCATCGCGATTTATAATGTAAAAGGCTATTTTGACAATATGCTCGGTATGCTGGAGCGCGCTGTAAGCGAAGGGTTTATGTCCCAAAAATGCTTTAAGCTGTTTTTTGTAAGCGACAGCAAGGATGAAATACTGGAATATTTCAATAACTACGTACCCTTTTCGTATGATAAATACGAGAAAGAATAAGGTGGATTTATGACTGACTGCGAACATTGCGCGCATTATATTTTCGATGACGAATATGAATGCTATGTATGCGATATAAATTTAGACGAAGACGAAATGGCTAAATTCCTTACAGGTACCGTCCGCGACTGCCACTATTTCAACCTATATGACGAATATAAAATAGTAAAGAAACAAAACTAATACAATATTATTGCAGTTATGCGGATTTTTCGCTAAAAACTTAATTAACGTTTTTATCAGTAATTAGTATAAAGCATTCGGAAGAAACTTACTTCTTCCGAATGCTTTTCATAAGCTCGTTCATTTTTCTGTCGGCTCTCGCTCCCGATACTACGCAGGAATACAGTAAAAACATAATAAATAAAATAATCCCCGCGGATATTATCCATAACATCAAATCACCTTGCTGTATTGATAGTATACGCGGGATTAATCTTTTTATGTGCATAAAACAGCAAATGGATATGAGTTGCCTCATATCCACTGCGTTTGAACATTATTTACATAGATCCTTCTCTTTTGAAAACCGTAAATAAAGTCTTAAAGAGAATTTTTATATCAAGTGAGATTTTCCACTCTCTTATATACATAGTATCGAGCTTAACAACCTGCTCAAAATCTGTTATTTCGCTTCGTCCGCTTACCTGCCACATACCCGTGATTCCGGGCTTGATAGCAAGACGGGCACGGTGATGAAGCTCATATTTTTCCCATTCATCCAGTGTCGGGGGACGTGTGCCGACTAAGCTCATATCTCCCTTAAGCACGTTAAGGAACTGCGGGAACTCGTCTATAGACAGTCTTCTCAGCCAGCCTCCGATTCCGCGCTTTATTTTTCCGTTCTTAAACCGTTTACATCCTATTATACGCTCGTCATACTCTATTTTAAACATCATACCGTCCTTGACGCGGTTCTGAGCCATAAGCTCTTTCTTACGCTCCTCAGCGTCAAGATACATTGTACGGAATTTATAAAGCATAAACTTTTTGCCGTTTTTTCCGACTCTTTCCTGTTTAAAGAATATCGGTCCGGGGGATTTTATGTAAATAAGCGGACCTACTATAATACAAAGTATCAGCGTTCCTATACATCCCACAAAACCGCCGATTATATCAAACAGTCTTTTTACAAACAACTGTAGCGGCGACGCGGAATTGATCATCGAGGTCAGCACGGTATAAGCGCCGATTTTCTCGACCATTTGTCGGTTTGTATCGGTCGAGGACGAATTCGCCAGCCTTTCGTGAATAACAAGCCCCATGGTCTCGAATTCGCTTATCAGTTTATAGGGGTACATTTTTTCGCTGTGAACATCGACAAAAACCTCGTCGACCCATTCGCGGCATATATAGTCGGCGGCGTCTTTTACGCCCGCCACTACGGGTATGCCTTTAATCTTCTTGCCTGTAAGGTTTTTATCAACAATTACTACGCCCGAAATTTTAAATGTTCCGATAGCGTTATTTTTAAGCGTATTTAAAACCTTATCGGCAATTCCGCTAGTAGTAACTACGATCATAGCTCTTGCTTCGGCGCGATTCAACCTATATGTAATAATGCGTTTCAATACTATTCTGCACACATAATCCAGCGGAACCAGTATTGCCGCCGCTATGTACAAGGTATATCTTAAGTCGCGGGATGAATTATCATTAATAGCGTAAAGATAAAACGCCGCCGCAAGAAAAACAAGCACAGTATACTTAACAACCTCTACAAGCTCTTTATACATACCGCGCTTAAGCACGTTTTTGTACGCGTGAGCTAAAAGCGCTACCAGTATGGCAATTATATTCAGCATTATAAGGAATTTATTAGTTTGTTCTTTATTGAAAGTGGAAAGGTTTCCTCCATGATGCAGCAAAAAGGCCGCAACAAACGAAAGATTAACGCAAAACCAATCCAAAATCAGGAAATCAAGATGCTTCAGCCATCCACTGAGACCTTTTCGATACATATATCCACCCGATTCTTTATTAAAGTATTATACTTTCGATTTACTCATAGTAAGTGCTGTAAGTATTTCTCTTCTTCGTTTTACTGAGATAATAACCGCCTTTTTTCGTTTCGGTAGTCGGAATACCGTTAATAATAACGCCGAGTAATTTTCCGTTGTTTCTTTTTATCATATCGATAGCCTTATTAAACTCGGGATAAGTAGTATCGTTATTTTTAACAACAAAAACGACTCCGTCGGATAAACCGATAAGCGGTACGATATCGACAACCATATTAATAGGAGGCGTGTCGAAGATAATATAATCGTACTTTTTCGAGAACTCTTTTACAAGCTCCGCCATCGCGTCGCTCGCGAGAAGCTCCGACGGGTTGGGCGGAATAGCGCCGAAGGTTATGAAATCGAGATTTTCATTTTCTGATTTTGTAATAAGATCCTCAAAGCTACATTCATCATTAAAATAATTAACAAGTCCTGCCTTAGACTTAAGCTCCATCGTAGTATGAACAGCGGGACGGCGCAAATCGCAGTCTATTACAAGAACCTTTGTATTAACCTGCTGAGCCAGCGCGATAGCTACATTTATTGCTGTCGTAGTTTTTCCTTCGCTTTTAAAGGAGCTTGTAAAAATAATCCTTTTACAGCCTTTTTTAATAATCGAGTAAGCAATATTTGTTCTTGCTTTTTTATAAGCCTCTGTCGTCTGGAATTTAAGCACCTTGCTTATTTCGTCATTGTTTTTCTTAGCCATACTTACGCCTCGCTTTCTTTAGGTTCGGCTTCATCCGTTGATTGAAGAATAAACCTCTCGATTCCGAAATCGGGAACCGCCGAAAGTATCGGATATTTTCTTATCATTGTTATATCAACCGAGTATTTAATCTTATTATCTATAGCTTCTTTTATAAAAATCAAAATTATCGTAAGCACTGCTCCAGCGCACATAGCCAGAATAGTGTTCCTTATAACGTTAGGAGACGACGGTGAAACGGGAACAGTAGCGTTATCAACTATCCTAAGTTCGGTCGAGTCACTCTTAAGCGAGGAGATTACTCCCGGAGCCGTAACGGCAACGCTGTCGGCTATTGTCTTTGCCTCCATAGGCGTTTTACCCGAAACAATAGCACTGAACACCTCGGTCTGGCTTTCATCTTCACTTTTAAATGTCACCATTCTGCTCAATTCGCTTGCAGAGTATTTCTCCTCAAGATCCGCGGACAATTTCTCATAAAAATTGTTCGTAGACAGCATCTGGATATAAGTGTTGACAAGCGCGGTCGCGTAGTTATAGCTGCTTAACGAATTAGCCCCCTGAGAGGAAGATGAAGTATCGACGTACAGTTTTACCCTTGTCGTATACACCTTCGGAACAAAGCAATAAAATACAGTAAATGAAATTGCTCCGCAGGCAATGGCAACAAGCAGTATTTTCCATAAGCCTCGTTTTAAAACCTTGAAAATATCGGATAACGAAACTACAGTATCTTCATTTTTTTCATATTTTCCGTAACTATTGTAACTCTCCATAGAGTACCTCACACTCGAATTTTGTCCCTGTAAATAATACAGAAGGTTTGAATTCCTCTTATATATAATAATGTATAGAATAATTACATTTATTGCACTCGTATACATTTTGATTGTACATCATTAATCCCCTAAATGCAACAAATAATTTGAATTTGGTATTTATTTTTCGCAAAATAACCTAATCGAGGAAATCTAAGTGGAAAGAATGCACTATTTTTAACAAATATTCCCTTTTGCTTGCTAATCTCTTTACATTTTTGAAATTTTATGTTAAGATATTCGGGTGGAATTATGAAAACGATTGAAAAAACTGAGAAATTTTAATTAAACGAGATTTGGAAAGGGTTGATGTTTTATGAAGAAACTTATATCCTTAATAGCAGTTATACTTATCGTATGTGTATCGTTCACGGCGGTATACGCAGCTGGAATTAACTCAAGCGAAGCAAGCGTACTCGGCAATATGCGTACACCCGCCAATATGAAGGGTAACAGCGTTTATGTGCCTTCTTCTTATATTAACCAAGCGGAATCATATTTTAATACAATCGATATGACTTCGGCTCAGGCGGGAAAAATCAATTCGATTATAGGCCAGGCTCGTTCATTCTTAGCAGGCACGGGAAAATCCTCTATTAAAGAGCTTAATGCCTCTGAACGAAAGACACTTATGAATTACGCCAGTGCCGCAGCAGGTGTTTTGAATTTATCGGCTGCCGCAGGCTCTGACACAAAAAATATTAAAATCATCTCGGGTAACGGCAGCGCAGTTGTCGACGACTCGACTAATGTTATTAAGAAAACAGGTGCTGAGCAGAGCGCTCTTCCTTATATTGGCGTTTCTGTTTTAGCTTGTCTGCTCACGCTTTCAGCAGCGGGAGTATTAATCTCAGGAAAAAAATCGTTTGCATATGAAGAAGAAAAGTAAGAAATTCAGTAAAAGCGACAGAAAATTACTTATTGTGCCGCTCGCTATGACAGCGGCGATGGTAATATTCTTAAGCGCGCTGTTCTTTCCCGTCATTTCCGATTTAACCTCTATAGGCGCTATGTTTTTCTCGGATAAACAAGTAGATTATTCTAAATCATACGAAAACATTTTTGTTCCTACTAATAACGATTCCGATACCATAGACGCCTCAAAGGTTGAGTTCCCGACTATCAATAAGCAGTTCGGCGAACTGAAAATTGAAAAGCGCGACGTTAATACTAAGCTGTTTTTCGGCGACGCGAGCGTTCCGTTAAGAAACGGCGTAGGTATTTACGCGGGAAGCTTTATCCCGGGTTACGGAAGGACAATCCTCGTAGCAGGTCACAACAACACCTATTTTAACGGATTGAAAAACGTTAAGAAAGGCGATATTGTTAAAATCAACACAAGCTACGGTAATTACAAATACAAAGTAACCGATACTAAAATCTACAACGCTAACAGTAAAAAGTCATATGACTTAAGCGCTAAAGAAGAAAATCTTATAATGTACACCTGTTACCCGTTCGACCAGCTCGGTATTACGGAAAAGAGATTTTTCGTTTACGCGAAAAAAATTTCCGGTCCGAAAATCGTCGGCCTTTATGACTAAGGGGGTAGGACTGTGAACATAACTAAGAATCCAAAATTCAAACCCGTGATGTATACTATCCTTTCTTTTATTATGGGAATATGCATTTTAGGGTGCGCGTTACTGGCAACAGCCCGTTTTACGGTATTAAACCCCGATTTTTATATCGACAGACTGACTAAAACGGATTATTACGCTGATTTAGGCGATGAAATAACCGAAAGTCTTGTTGATATCGGTAACGCAAGCGGAATTGACGAAAGCTTCTTCAACAACCTCGTCGATGATGTAACGCTGAGGAAAGATGTTGAAAACTACATTACAGCTTTTTTCTCGGGCGAAAGTCTTAAGATCAACACCTCTGAATTCCAGAAAACCATAAGAACTGCGCTCGACAATTATATAAGCAGAAAAAGTATCGACCCTTCAACGGTTTCCGAAAGCAGTATCAACAACTTCGTAAAGGAAGCTACCAACATTTACGTATCCAACGTTCAGCTTAAGTATTTCTCCCAAATACAGAAAAGCGTGCTTGGTTATATACCTAAGGTAAATATCCTGATTTTTGTAACGGCGTTAATTGCCGTAGCAATCGCGTTATTTATCTTTTTCACGAATGAATGGAAGCATATCGCCATAAGGCATATCTACTATTCAACGGCATCGGCAGGTTTGTTCCTGTTGATTATTCCCGCTATAGTATTTTTAAGCGGGATGATCTCAAAGCTGACTGTACTTACCCGTTCCTTAAACGATATGTACACAGCTATGTTAAAGGCGGTATTTATCGTAATACTTGTTATTGCGGTATTACTTATAGTTATAAGTGCTGCGTTATGGATTATCCATAGCAGCATGAGAAAGAAAGCATCAAGCTAGGATGATGAACATTTTTTCATAGATAATTTCAAAGGAGGATTGATTAAAATGAAAAAAATTACAAAAATCATCAGCACAGCGCTTGCCGCACTCACTGTAGTTTCTACAATGTCTGTAGCAGCTATTTCGGTTTCTGCCGCAACACTTAAGGCACCTACAAGTGTTAAGGCTGAAAACGGCGAAAAATCTATCAAGGTTTCTTGGAAGAAAGTTAAGGGCGCCAAGAAATATAAGGTTTTCCGTGGCAAAAAGGCTATCAAAACTACAAATTCGACAAGCATCAAGGACTTCTCAGTTAAGTCAGGTAAGGCGTACACTTATAAGGTAAAGGCTTATAAGGGTAAGAAGGCTTCTAAGGCTTCTAAGGCTGTGAAGATCACAAGAATGAACTACACTCTTATCAAGAATGTAAACAATGGCGAAGGCGTTGTAACTCTTAACTGGACTAAGAGAACAGGCGCTAACCAGTACAAGCTTTACAGAAAGACAAGCGGCAGCTATGCTCTCGTTAAGAAGACAACTGCTACTTCTTATACTGATAAGAATGTTGTTTCAGGCACAAAGTACACATACAAGATTGTTTGCTACAACACAAAGACAAAGACTAAGTCTCAGGATTGTACAGCAAAGACAATCACTTACCTTGACAAGGTAACAGGCGTATTTGCTCAGGAAGCTACAGATACTAAGTCCGTAGCTGTTAAGTGGAATGCTGTTAAGGGCGCTGCTTCTTACACAATCTACAGAATTAAGGCTGGCGAAGCTGGTTTCACAAAGCTCGCTGCTACTTCTTCAACATCTTACACAGATACTAAGATGGCTGTTAATCCCACTGCTTATATGTACAAGGTTGTTGCTACAAAGAACGATTCCGCTTCTGTAGAGAGCGATCAGCGTCTTGCTCCTTATCTTCCCAAGACAGATAAAGTAAATGTTTACTATCACGACGGAAGAAAGAGCGCTACAGTTGTTCTTAACCTCAAGAAGGGTGAAGAATATGCTGAGGGTAAAGCTCTCGTAGAGTTTGCAAGCGTACAGGGCTTATACAACGTTGAAGTTGTAGAGGGTGCTGACGTAGTTAAAGTTGCTGACGATGTAATCACAGCTGTTAACACAGGTAAGGCTCTTATCAAGGTAACAGTATCTGATACTCTTGCTTCTTTAATCAACGCTGTTTCTAACAAGGGCGCTTCAAACGCTTATGCTAAGGCTGCTAAGAAAGCTGTTTACGTTGAGGTTAACGTAGCATAATCTATACTTTATTTCTAGCTAAAGTTACCGACCGAGATATTTTCTCGGTCGGTTTTTTTTGGTAATTACTTACATTGACGTAGTATACTTAAAATGATATAATATTGCAGGTAAGCCATTGCGCTTATTTTATGCCGATTAAATGATGAAAGGTATGAGTAATTATGAAAACATTAAAATCTATGTCAGCGGCTTTTCTTGCCGTAATCATTTGCGCGTTAAGCGTATCGCCCTATTTCGCGGCAAAGAAGCCTGCAACTCCCGTTTTAACGGTAAAGAATGCCGCTAACGGTATTAAAGCGTCTTGGAAAAAGGTTAAAGGCGCTACAAAATACGTACTAAAATACAAAAAGTCAACCGCTAAAAAGTATAAGACCTCTTACAGCGGAACAAAAACCTCCTTTACCGACGATAACCTTATGCCTGGTACAAAGTACGATTTTAAGGTAAAGGCAGTAGCTAAAAAGAAATCCAGCAATTACAGCAAAAAAGCGTCGCTTGTTTTCCTTGACAAACCTACACTTGAAGCTGAAGAACTGCTCGACTTAAAGGGAATTACCTTAACATGGAAAAAAATCAAGGGCGCTCAGGGATATCGTATTTACCGTTCGCTTAAATATAAAAATTCCTATAGCAAAATAGCGACAATTACAAAGGGTTCAACCAATTATTATCTCGACACCTCCGTAAAAGATGAAAAAAATCCGACTCAGATAAACTCCTATAAGTATTACATCAAGGCGTACTGCGATAAGACATCATCCGCTAAGAGTAATGTAGCTAGCGAGGTTTACGGATGGATAGATAAGAACGATTTAAGCTCGCCTCTGTATCTTACAATTAACAAAGGGCAGGTTTATGAGGATATCAATAAAAAGCTCGCCGATAACAACGTATTATACCTCTTTACATGGAAAACCTCTAAGAAGAGCGTTTGCTCCGTAAACAGTGTCGGTATTCTCACAGGCGTATCTAAAGGTACGGCTACAATTACCGCGTCTGTTGTTTACAGGAACAAAATGACTCACGTTAAGATTATTGTAACTGTTAAATAATGAAATTAGCTGTTATTTTTACGGGAGGAACGATTTCAAGCTGTCCAAGCGGCGGTTTCCTCTCCCCTTCCGAAAAAACTAAAACTACGCTTTTAGAAGCTCTCGACCAAGATATTCGCGTCGAGGGCTTTCAGCCTTTTTATATTCTTTCCGAACACCTTAACGGAATATACCTGACCGAACTTATAAAATGCGCGGGCGAGCGTCTTAGCGAGAACTATGACGGAATTATAATCACTCACGGAACCGATACCCTCCAATACAGCGCCGCCGCGCTTTCAATTGCGTTTTCCGACTCAAAAATCCCGATAGTACTTGTTTCAAGCAATTATATTCTCTCGGATAAACGCTCCAACAGAATGTCAAATTTTAAATACGCCGCAGAGTTTATTAAACAGAAAATCGGCGGGGTATTCGTCAGCTATAAAAACGACTCTATACCTGAAATCTATACCGCGGAGTCGCTTCTGCCCCATAACGCCTACAGCGACCGTCTGAGTGCGATAGACGGGGCGTTCGGATATTTTAATTCGGACGGAAGTTTTGTAAAACTTAAAAACCAAATAAAACATAAGGGCGCGGGTACTTTTACCCTCAGCAAAACTTCTCCCGTACTATGGCTCAAAGCGTACGCGGGAATGAATTACCCGAAAACTGACGGTTATAAAGCTGTGCTTTTCGAAAGCTACCACAGCGGAACTCTACCTACCGACGACAGAGATTTTATTGATTTCTGTAAAAACTGCGCTGTTCCGATTTATCTCTCGGGGCTTGATGACGAAATCCGATACGAAAGCACAAAGATTTATCAACAACTAAATATAGTGGTGTTGAAAAAACAATCCCCAATATATTCATATATTTCTCTTTGGAAATCACTATAATGTTACTTTTGTAATCATATATTTACATTAGAACGCTTGTTCGTAACAAAATATTACGGTTTTGTTTCCTATATATTCTATAAAGAATTAACCCTTACAGTTTCACCATTTTGCAATTACATTATGCTAGAATTGTTGATTTTCGCGCCATAATCATTTAAAATATAATTGCACACAAAAGAAGTGCCAAAACATTGCTGCAATAAGTAGCATTTCACACAATTTCATCCAAAAAAGTGCCGCGCTCGAAGTCGCGGCATTTTTTTGTCCGTTTCTCATAGACAAACTCGTTTTTATATGATACAATTAGATTTACAGATTTATATAACTCAGGAGGCTGCTTATGAAAAAGCTATTATCCGTATTTATTTCTATTTTAATTATATGCTCCGCCGCTGTGGCTTTGCCAGCGTTCGCCGCTGAGGAAGGCTATAAAAAAGGCGACATAGTTAACCTCAGCTTTACTTGCGAGGAAATAACCCGCGCGTTTACGGGAATCGAGGGCAAAATCACCTTTGGCAAAGCTCTCAGCGTAACAAATGACAATGTTACATTTCCTCATATTGCCGGCACAATGTTTAATGCTAATGAAACAAGTATCGCTTTCAACGCGACAGATACCGACAACAACTACGATATAACCTCCGATAAAGTTATAGTAAACGTTGCGTTTACCGTAAATGAAGCGCTCGACACTCTGCCTGTTGAGGCTCAGATTGATGACGTTTATTATCGTGACGGAAAAGAGCTTAAGACTGTTGAGGGTATTACTCTTCCCTGCAAACTTAAGTTCAATGTATATGAACCGTCTTCCCAGGAAACAACCGCTCCCGCAACTGACGCAACAGCTTCAACTACTGCTACTGACGGTACATCCTCTACTGACGTTACCTCTCCCACCGAGGCTACGGAGCAGACTTCTTCGGGCGGAGATACAACTCCCACTAACACCGCGGCGACTTCCGAAGCAACATCTTCAACCGACGCAACTGTTCCCGCTACCGAATCTACCGAACCTTCCGAAACAACTCCCGAGGAAGATACAAAAACAACTATTACCTTAAAGAAAACTTCAGCTAAGGTATATGTTAAAAAGAGTATGACTATCGGCTACACCGTAGAGAACGGCTCGGAAAAAACTACTTTCCAATCCTCCGCTCCCAAAGTAGCTAAGGTAAACGCTAAGGGTAAAGTTACCGCTCTTAAAAAGGGTTCCGCAAAAATTGCGATCGAGAATAACGGCGTAAAGAAAGTATTTACCGTAAAAGTTATTAATCCTAAACTTAATAAAACAAAGCTCAAGCTGAAAGTCGGACAAAAATTTAAACTCAAAATTACAGGTAAAGCAGGAAAAGCCGTATTTAAATCCAGCAACAAAAAGATCGTAGTCGTCAACTCTTCGGGCAAACTTAAAGCAAAAACAAAGGGTAGTGCCTATATCGTAGTTAAGACAAACGGCAACGTTAAACTTAAGTGTAAGATTGCTGTAAAATAATATCGTTTATAAAGAGCGTGGCGTAAGATAAACGTCACGCTCTGTTTTTTTGTTAGAAATATTCTAATACTGTACATTATATACAAATTTTACACGTAAACTTTGTAACACGGATTTTAAATAAATATGGTAGAATATAATTATCTATAAGGAGGCGTTTAAAATGAAAAAAACATTTAATTGTTGCGTATGTTTATTGCTGGCGTTTATTCTATGCGTTTTTCCCGTTATAAGCGCGTCAGCTGCTGAAAATACTTCGCAGGACAGTGTTAAGGTATCGACTTATTTAAACGACGTTCTGCTTAATGAAACCGAAACCGACAATTATCTTGTATTGTCTTATAAACTCACTGCGCCGTTAATGATAGAAGACGGTCAGGGTACTCTTACTTACGACTCCTCAAAGTTGAAACTCGTCAGCTTTAAACTCCCGAAAATCACATCTTCTCTTACAATAAACAAAAACCTTGAAAACTCTGCTAAATTCAACTTCACAGGTGTTGACAGCGAAACTAATTCGGGCAAAAGCAACTTTAAAAACGGCGGAGTATTTGTACAAGCCGAATTTGAAGTCGTTCAGGGTACAACGGGTTCAGCTGAAGTCAACCTGCAAATCGAAGAGCTTGACGCTCTCGAAAACAACAAGGAAACAGAGTATATTTCCAACAATACAATTACCGCGGAAGGAACTGCTGTTTTCAATTCGATGTTAACTCCGACAATAAGCCTCGAAAAACAGAACGACGAAAAAGATTTAAAGGTTTCGGCGCTTCTTAATAACAATCGACTGATCGATACCGTAGTTACCGATACACTGATTATTTCTTATAATCTTACTGCTCCCTTAATGATAGAGGATGGTCAGGGTACACTTTCTTATGATTCTTCGAAATTAAAGCTCGTCAGCTTTAAAATGCCTAAAATAACCTCCTCGCTCACAATAAACAAAAGCCTTGATAACCAGGTTAAGTTTAATTTCACGGGTGTTGACAGCGAAACCAATTCAGGAAAAAGCAACTTCAAAAACGGCGGCGTATTTGTCGAAGCCGAATTCGAAGCTGTACAGGGAGCAAAGGGATTAACCGATATTAATCTTCAGGTAGAAGAGCTTGACGCGTTAGAGAACGGCAAAGAGGTTGAATATATCTCACATAACTCGGTTACTTCCGACGGCAAAAGCGTTTTCGAGTCTATGCTGTCCCCGACCGTAAGTCTCGAAAAGCAAACTGAGGATTCCGCAAAAGAGCTTACTGTTTCTACTTTATTGAACAGCCGTATTCTAAATAAAACCGAAGTTGAGGATACAATATCCGTTTCATTGAGGACGCTCAAGGTACACTTTCCTATGATTCCTCAAAATTAAACCTCGTAAGCGTTAAAATGCCCGTAATTACCTCCTCGCTCATATTAAACAAGCTCGATAATTCGGTCAAGTTTAATTTCACGGGTGTTGACAGTGATAAAAACTCGGGAATTTACAATTTTAAAAACGGCGCTGTATTTATTGAAGCGGTATTCCAAGCGATAGAAGGCGCTGTCGGCTCCACTGATATTAATCTTACATTAGAAGAATTAGACGCGCTGGAGAACGGTAAAGAAGTTGAATACTTTACTAACGGCGCGGCAACTACCGACGCGCAGGGCGCGGTTCTAGACAGTCTTTACAATCCGACGATCATTCTTAAAAGCGGCGATCCTGAAACACCCAAACCTTACGAAGAAGACCCTACCGCTTATGATCCTTCTCAACCTGTTGTGACTCCTACAGACGACAATAATATTACAAATCCGACCGAAGCACCGACAGAGTCTGAAAACAATAATCCCGATTATTCAAACGACTCCAAATCCCAAAAAAATCAAAAAATTTCCGCTCGCAGCTTCACTAAAACAAACGGCTGTAAGTCCTTCAACCTTAACGCAACAACCTCGGGAGACGGCAAGCTGACCTATAAATCAAGCCAAAAGAGCGTTGCGTCTGGTAAAGCGCTGCGGAAAAACCGTTATTACGATTAACGCCTCGGAAACCGATAATTATAAATCGGCGTCTAAAAAGATTACGATAATCGTTAAACCCGCTAAGGTTGAAATAAAAAGCCTTACGTCCAAAAAACAAAAAATAAACTTCAAAATCGAAAAGCAATCGGGCGTATCGGGTTATATCGCGGAAGCCTCGCTCAAATCCAATTTTAATAAAAAGATTTCCGTATCTCTTAAGAGTACAAAAACCAAAGGAACTTTCCCGAAAGTGGAAAAAGGTAAAAAATACCACATCAGAATTCGAGCTTACGTTAAAATAAACGGAGAAAAGTATTATTCCAAGTGGGCTAAGGATTCAGTTAAGGTTAAGTAATTTAATACAAAACAAGGGGCTGTCGCAAAATGAAGCGGCAGCCTCTCAGTATAAGTAACAGGTAAAGACTTTTAAAATATCATCACATTTCA
>CAJOHT010000011.1:0-584 GCA_905234305.1 uncultured Ruminococcus sp.
CCGTGTTTTTAATCGTTTCCTTATAAATAATATTTCCCTCTCCGAACTCCGCCTCGTAGCCGAAGCGTTCTTTAATAAGGCGTTTTAAAATCTCAAGCTGGATTTCGCCCATAATCCGCACCTGGATTTCGGAAAGGGTTTCGTTCCATTCAACGTTAAGCTGAGGGTCTTCGCTTTCGAGCAGCCTGAAATCCTTAAGCGCGGTTGCCGCGTCGATTTTATCGGGAAGGATAACGCTGTAGGTGAGTACAGGCTCAAGTACGGGAGCGGCTGAGTTTTTCTCGCCGCCGAGTCCGTCGCCCGCCTGAGTAAATGTAAGCCCCGTTACCGCGCATACGCACCCCGCCTGAGCTTCGTTAACGGCGGTGAATTTTCCGCCCGAGTATATTCTTATCTGGGTGATTTTTTCGTTGTTGATATTCTTGGGGCTTTGTGCTATATCCCTGACCTTAAGCGTACCGCCGCTGATTTTCAGGTAGGTAAGACGCGCGCCGTTTTCTTCGGCGATCTTATATACCTTGCCCGCGAATTTTTCCTTATATTCGCTCTGAGTTGTGTACTCGGAAATACATTCCAAAAATTCT
>CAJOHT010000011.1:610-9940 GCA_905234305.1 uncultured Ruminococcus sp.
GCCGAGCCGAACATACAGGGGAAAACCTTGCGCGCTTTGACCGCTTCTGAGATATCGGCTTTTGTGATATTGTTTTCCTCATATTTCAGAAGCAGGTTTTCGTCACATAGCGCGATGTTCTCAAAAAGTTCGTTTGAGTATTCGCTGAAGTCTATGCACCTGTCGCTTAAGCTGTTTCTAAGCTCGTTTAACAGCGAGTTTTTATCTCTGTCGGTTATGTCCATTTTGTTGACGAAGATGAAGCAGGGGACATTATAGCGCTTTAAAAGCCGCCACAGCGTTTTGGTGTGGCTTTGGACGCCGTCGGTTCCGCTTATCACGAGTACGGCGTAGTCGAGTACCTGAAGCGTACGCTCGGTTTCGGCTGAGAAATCGACGTGTCCTGGAGTATCGAGTAGATAAAACTCGTTATCATCATATTTTAAAACCGCTTGCTTAGAAAAGATTGTAATTCCTCTTTCGCGCTCGAGGTTAAAAGTGTCGAGAAAGGCGTTTTTATGGTCGACGCGTCCGAGCTTCGATATATTACCCGAGCAGTACATAAGCGCTTCCGAAAGCGTGGTCTTGCCCGAGTCTACGTGAGCGAGTATTCCGATTGAAATTCTTTTCATTATGTTAACCCTGCCTGATAAAGGATAAAATTATTATATCATATTTTGTTTTTGTAGACAACGTTATCGGGCTGTGGTATTATATAAAAAGAGGTGATTTCTATGTTGAAGGAAATAGAACGCTGCGTTTATTATTCTTTTAAAGAAAATATACTATTTGAAATTACAGCCGATAAGGATAAGGCGCTTGTTATAAAGCGCGTAGGTGATAAGAAACATTTTTCTAAAAACGAAATAAAGAAGAAGTTGAGTATTGAATATCTGCGCTCGCTTGATATATTTTTCAATAAATACGATTTTGAAACTTGGGGAAACACTGTTCCCGAGGATAAGGATTATGTGAGAGTCGATTATAAGGGCTTAAGCTGTTTTATGTATGACGACGCTGAGCTTTTAGCCGATATACGACGCTATTTTAACGCCTGCATTAACGAAACCGCCGAGTGTAAGGTTTTATACTTCCATTCCTTCGACGGTGGCGGTCCAGAGTATAGCTTTGAGACCGAGGTCAAGGGGATTTTTACGTGGTACTGCGAGAGGCGTTACGCTAAAGCCGGCCACGAGCAATTATGCGGAGCGGGTTATGATGTTATTTACAGCCTGTACCCTTTAAGGAAAGGAAAAGCTACGGCTAAAATCACCTCGTTTTCTCCGATATGTCCCGCGGAAAACCTTAGATTGTTTGTTGAAACGGACGAAGAATTGAGGATTAATTACAGATTTGAGGATATAACCGAATAAGGCTTCTTTTAGCGAATGTAGAGTTCTTTTAAAGTTGGAAAAAATTTATTTTTTATAATTGCTTTTTAGCATTATTTTTTAAATTAGTGATGATATAGTATTACTACGATGAGGGGACACAACATATTGCGTACAGGGGGAAGGTATTATGAACTGCACGAAAAGATTTTTCACGACATTATTTGCGGTAATGTTAGTATTCGGTTTTTCGTTATCGACTGTAATCGCTCACGCGGCTGAGGATGATGTAAAGCGTAAGCTGCCCGCGGTGACTGAGAAAAAGAACAGATTCGCTAAGGCGTATGTTTTTAAGGCGCAGGGAAAAACCTCCTACGGCTATGACTGGTCATATAACCTTTACTCGAATGATATTAAAGTAAGCTGTAAATATGATTTTAAGAAGCACGAGTATAGGTTTAGGGTAACGGGTAAAAAGTACGGACTCAGGAAGCTGGAGCTTAAGTATAAGAAAAGCGACAGTAAATGGGTGACGGTACCTATGAGGGTTTTTATCGACCCCGATAACAATATTATGAGAACAACAGTTAAGTTGTAAATTAAATGGGACGGCGAATAACCGTCCCATTATTAATTCTTCAGTTCTATAGTATCTAGGATTTCCTCGTAATTATCGTAAAGCGCTTTATAGCTCTTTTCCGATTCATCATCATCAGGATCCCATTGAACGTCGGTGGGCAGAAGCGCCGCGAGGTAGTAGCCCTTTGATTTGCCGAGCCGTTTAGCTCTCGGGTATTGGCTGAAATCGCTTTCGCTGTCGAGAGGAATAATTGAGAATACCAAACCCATATGATATTCCTCGTTTGCGTCATAGTTGTAATCATCGTAGAAGTATACCGCGCTGTTTTGGTCATTTTCCTCATATACCATTCCGTCGGGGACCTCTATTGAGAAGAATGTGAAGTCTACTCTTTCGCCTAGCGAATCGTCAATTTCATCCGTTTCGTCAATATCATCCAGAGCGACTGCCGAAGAACTGCTTGATGAAGAATTCGGCTTAAGTTGCGCCGAGGAGCTTGAATCAAGCGAAACGCTATCTGAATTTGTTGTGACGAGCTGCGGGGAAGTTTGCGAATTTTCGGCGGAGTTTTTGTTCCCGAAAAGGTTTATCGCGGTAAATCCCGCTATGAAAACCAGCGCCGCCGCGGCGACTGACGCGGTTATTATTATCCACGCTTTACTCTTTTTTTGGGGAGCTTCAGGTTTTGGAGCGGGAGCTGAGTATACGGGAGCTTGCTGTTGCTGAGGGATTACGGGCTGAGTACCCGATAACAGAGCGGCTTTAAACTGCGCCATATCGCGGAACCTATCCTCAGGACGTACCGAAAGCGCTCTGAAAATCGCTTCTTCGGCGTGAATGGGAATATTCACTCCCAAGGTGCTGGGGGAGATAAGCGAGTCGTCGTCAATGCGGTCGATTGAGTCGGGAGGAATACGCCCTGTTATCGTTCGGTAAAGCGTAGCCGCTACAGCATAAACGTCTGTGAACGGGCCCTGTTTTCCGTGGCGGAACTCTACCGACAGGAAGCCTTGACGCCGGAACGGCCGTTGCTTGTGCGGACGTCCTTCCCCGGCGATATGCCCACCAACGGCATTTGCTATACGGACGAAAGCGGCCTGACGAGGTATTTTTCCGTCAGCGAGAGCGGCTTTGACGGTTCGCTGATGACGACAGCGCATCCATAATCGGAGTTATGATTTTCAAAGCCTCATCATAAGGGATTTTTCCGCCGCAGGATTTTAAACGGCTTTCCAGAGAATCGCCCTCGATATACTCCATAGCGAAGTACGCTGTATTGTTTTCCTCAAAATAGCTTAAAACTCTTACGATAGCGGGATTGCCGATAAACTCGGAAAGCGTTTTAGCCTCGTTAATGAAGCATTCTTTACCGTAAAGATAATTCTCTCCGCGTTCGCCTGTATATGGAGCTACCGAGGAGCCGTCCGCGCGGCTCGCCATAGCTTCGGGAAAAAACTCCTTAACGGCGACTCTTTCTTTTGTTTTATAATCCTGAGCGAGATAAGTGATTCCGAATCCGCCCTGGCCGAGAACTTTTCCGATAATATATCTGCCGCCTAAAACCGTTCCTCTCGGTAGCGCGGGCGCGGTATTACAACCCGATAAATCCGCCTTGCAGTAAGGGCATATCGTATCATTTCCATTTACACTCTTAAAACAGTTATAACAAAGTTTTTCATTCATTTCCATCACACCTTGTAAAGTAAAAAAACTACGTATTATTTTAATACAATAATACGCAGTTTGTCAATTTGTTTGTTATATATTATTTGATTCTGTCAATAAGATACGGAACAGCTCTCTCGAAGTCGACTCCGTACCAATTGGCATTCTCGTCATTTTTTGTGATTCTGATACATTCGGCTGTATAATCGGCGGCGATTTGTATGCTTTCCTCAATCGATTTGCCTCTTACGAGCAAGCCCGTAAAAGCGGAACTGAATATATCGCCCGTGCCGTGGAACGCCGCGTCGATTTTTTCCTGATTATAATAGAAAAACTCTTTAGTTTTGCTGTCGTAAAGCATAACGCCGTATTTCCCATCAAACTGAGCGCCTGTAAGTACAACTTTTTCAGCTCCCTGAGCCGCCAGCTTTTCAACAACTTCCTTAGCGAAGTTTTCGTCATATTCTTCTCTGTACTCGGTTCCCGTTAACAGGCAGGCTTCGGTTATATTCGGGAGAACTATGTCCGCCTTAGCGCAAAGTCTCGCCATTTCTTTAGGGAAGTTTTCGTCGAACGCGGGGTAGAGCTTGCCGTTATCCGCCATAGCGGGATCGATTATAACGAGGTCATCTTTTCTTTTAAGCGACTCAATAAGCGAAATAACCTTGTCGATTTGAGCGGCTGAAGCAAGATATCCTGTATAAAACGCGTCGAAGGTTATACCCTCATTCTTCCAGTGTTCAGCGATAGGAAGAATCTGGTCGTCCAAGTCTTTACAGGTGAAGTTTTTGAACATTGTGTGGGTAGAGAGTACGGCGGTCGGGATTATAGCCGCTTCGACTCCTGTAGCCGAGATTATCGGAAGCGCTACGGTCAGCGAGCATTTTCCGACGCACGAAATATCCTGAATTGTAACTATTCTTTTCATTTTTATCTTCCTTTCTGTCGATACGCATAGTATATCACCATAACTGTCCTTTTTAAATAGACAGTTTTTGCAAAATGCACAATGACAGTTGCGGGAGTTATCCTTGTATCGATAGCAAAAATATACATAAAAATCAGTATTATTATTAAAATTTTAATAAATTGTTGCAAAAACATAAAGAATATGGTAAACTAATCTTAACTGTAAGTACAGTAAATTCACTCTGAAAAGGAGAAATACATATGGGATTATTCGGTAAGAAAAAAACCTGCGCTATTTGCGGAGGAGAAATAGGACTTTTAGGAAACCGTAAGCTCGAGGACGGCAATATGTGCAAAAAGTGCGCGGCTAAACTTTCGCCTTGGTTCAGCGACCGCCGCAGAAGCACTGTCGACAGCATTAAGGAGCAGCTTGCTTACCGTGAGGCTAATAAGGAAGATGTAGCTAAGTTCCAGGCTACGCTTACCTTCGGCACAGACTCAACTAAGGTTTACCTCGACGAAGATGATAGAAAGTTTATTGTATCAAGCGCAAATCCGAGAAAATGGGATGAAGCTAATCCCGACGTTATCGATTTCTCTCAGGTAACGGGCGTCGATATCGATATCGACGAGGACGTTGACGAGGATATGCGCGAGGATAAAGAGGGCAGAAACGTAAGCTACAATCCCCCGAGATATTTTTACAGCTATGATTTTTACGTAATTATCCGCGTAAACAATCCGTATTTTGATACTATAAAATTCAAGCTGAACAGTTCCGAGGTAAAGACTACAAGCGGTTCGGTACCCGCTAATATGAAGCCTTATCCCGAAATGAACAACGATTACAGCGAATATAAGAAAATGGGCGAGGATATTAAGGCGGCGCTTACGTCAGCGCGCCAGCAGGTACGCGACGAGGCGGCTGAAGCCAGAAAGCCCAAGAAGGCTGTTATCTGTCAGTGTTGCGGAGCGTCAACTATCCCCGACGCTAACGGACGCTGTGAGTTCTGCGGCGGAGCGGCAGAGTAATAAAGAATTAAGAGTTAAGAATTGGATTGCTGTTTTTACGGCAATCCTTTTTCTGTGTATAAATATAAAAACATTTTCTGTGTATAAATATAAAAATATAAATTGATTTTTTAGCGCAATATATGTTATAATACTCTATATTATTTTATGGAGTGGTAATTATGTGTAAAAATTGTAAAGGAAAGCCTTATTATATTACTACGGCTATCGCCTATACCTCGCGAAAACCGCATATAGGCAACAGCTACGAGATAGTTCTGACCGACGCTATCGCGCGCTATAAGCGTATGCTCGGTTATGACGTTTTCTTCCAGACGGGTACCGACGAACACGGCCAGAAAATCGAGATGTACGCTCAGGCTGAGGGATGTACCCCTAAGGAATATGTCGATAAGGTTGCGGGTGAGATCCGCGATATCTGCGACGTTTTAAACACTTCCTACGATTATTTTATCCGCACTACCGACGAAAAACACGAAAAAATCGTTCAAAAGATTTTTAAGAAGCTCTATGAACAGGGCGATATTTATAAGGGAAGCTACGAGGGACTTTACTGTACTCCCTGCGAGAGTTTCTGGACAGAAAGCCAGCTTAAGGACGGAAAATGTCCTGACTGCGGCCGCGAGGTAAAGGCGGCTAAGGAGGAAGCGTATTTCTTAAAGCTCTCGAAATACCAGAAGCAGCTTGAGGAGTATATCGAGTCGCGTCCCGATTTTATCTATCCCGAAAGCCGTAAAAAAGAAATGCTCAATAACTTTATTAAGCCCGGGCTCCAGGATTTGTGCGTATCGCGTACCAGCTTTAAATGGGGAGTACCCGTCGATTTCGACGAGGGACACGTTGTGTATGTTTGGATAGACGCGCTCTCGAACTATATTACCTCGATTGGTTACGATCCGGACGGAAGCTCTGAGATGTATAAAAAATACTGGCCTGCCGACGCTCATATTATCGGTAAGGATATCGTGCGCTTCCATACTATCTACTGGCCTATTATGCTTATGGCTTTGGGCGAGCCTCTGCCCAAGCAGGTGTACGGACATCCTTGGCTGCTTTTCGGCGAGGATAAAATGAGTAAGAGCCGCGGCAACGTTATTTACGCCGACGAGCTTGTTAAACTTATCGGCGTCGACGCGGTAAGATACTACCTGCTTTCCGAGATGCCTTTCGCGAGCGACGGTTCGATAACCTACGATACTATTATCGAGCGCTTTAATTCCGATTTAGCTAATACTCTAGGAAACCTCGTTAACCGTACGATCGCTATGAACAATAAATATTTCGGCGGCGTTATCCAGGAGCCGAGCGCTTCAGAGCCTTTGGATGAGGAATTAAAACAGTTCTGCTTTGATACCGTTAAAAAGGTTGACGAGTATATTAACGCGTTCCATATGAGCGACGCGGTCGAGGCGGTTATCAACCTAGCTAAACGCTGCAATAAATATATAGACGAAACTACTCCGTGGGTACTCGCTAAGGATGAGGCGAGCCTACCGAGACTTGGTACGGTGCTTTATAATCTTTTGGAGGCTATAAGATTTGTAGCTGTATTGATTGCGCCGTTTATGCCCGATACCTCTAAGGCTATACTCGCCCAGATGAATTGCGAGGAAAGCTCTTACGACAGCCTCGAGAACTTCGGCGCCGTTAAAGCGGGCGCTAAGGTAGGAGAAGCCGTGCCGATTTTCGCGCGTATTGACCCTAAGGTTCTCTATGCCGAGATTGAGGAAATGCAGAAAAAGAACGCCGAAAATGAAAAAGCTATCGAGGAAGTAGCCGATAAGGTCGAGCCTGTAGCCGAAGCGATTTCTATCGACGATTTCGCTAAGATCGATATGAGAGTCGGCGAGGTCAAGGCTTGCGAAAAGGTTAAGAAGAGTAAGAAGCTCTTAAAATTCGATATTGACGACGGAATGGGCGGACGTACTATCGTAAGCGGTATTGCGCAGTATTATGAGCCCGAGGAATTGGTTGGCAAGAAGGTAGTTTTTGTCGCTAATTTAAAGCCCGTAAAGCTCTGCGGAGTTGAGAGCCAGGGGATGATTCTGTCCGCTGAGTTCGACGGCGGGCTTCAGGTTATTACCGTAGACGATAATAAAATAAACGGCAGTAAACTGTGCTAATGAATAAACGGGGCTTTGCTCCGTTTATTTAGTTAAGAATTAAGAAGTAAGAATTTAAGGTAATAAGTAATAGGTAATAAGTAATAGGTAATAGGTAATAGGTAATAAGTAATAGGTAATAGGTGAATAGTCTATAGCAGAACATTTCAAAAGTATCCAAAACTGACAGCAAAGCTGTCATCCCGAGCTTGCCGAGGTATCTTAAGATCCTTCGACTCCGCTTACGCTTCGCTCAGGATGACATTGTGTTAATAACGTTCGGAGGATATCATATTTCAGAGAGGGACTGCAAGTGGTGACAAGGAAATATAAAACGCAGAACATTTCCAAAGTAGATAGAGGCTTTGACGTTCGGAGGATATCACATTTCAGAGAGGGACTGCAAGTGGTGACAAGGAAATATAAAACGCAGAACATTTCCAAAGTATCCAAAGTATGATAGAGGCTTTGACGTTCGGAGGATATCACATTTTAGAGAGGGACTGCAAGTGGTGACGAGGAGATATAAAATATTCGACGCTCATTGTCATTATGACGACGAGTGGTTTAATGAGGACAGGGAAGAGCTTTTAAACTCTCTTGCCGAAAACGGAGTTTCAGGAGCAATATGCAACGCGGTGGATTTAAATTCCGCCGAGGTAATTAAGGGCTACGCCGAAAAATATGAGTATATTTACTTTACCGCGGGATTTCATCCCGAGAATCTTAAGAACATTCCCGAGGATTATAGGGAAAAAATCGCGGAATATTTAGAGCATAAAAAGTGCGTCGCGATAGGGGAGATAGGTCTTGATTATCACTGGGATATTCCTAAGGGGCTGCAGCTAAAAATGTTCGAGGAACAGCTTAAGCTCTCTAAGGAGCTTGACGTTCCCGTAGTGGTTCACGACCGTGAGGCTCACGGCGATACAATGGATTTGCTGAGAAAGTATAAGCCTAAAGGCTTAATGCATTGCTTCAGCGGGAGCGTGGAGCTTATGCGTGAGGTTATGAAGCTGGGGATGAGTATAAGCCTCGGCGGAGTAGTGACTTTTAAAAACGCACGCCACAGCCTCGATTGCGCCCGCGAGGTTCCGATAGACAGGCTTCTGCTCGAAACAGACGCGCCGTATATGAGTCCCGTTCCGTTTCGGGGTAAGAGGAACGACAGCCGTAATATCGTGTATGTCGCCGAGAAAATCGCCGAAATCAGGAATACGGACGCTCAGGAAATTTTGAATATTACCGCGGATAACGCAATAAGATTGTTTAATATAGGAGGTTAAAGTTATGAAAAAGGTAATTGCTGTTGTTTTGACCACCGCGTTGGCGGTATCGGTTCTGGCGTCCTGCTCCAAGGCGGAGTCAGGGCATAAAATCTATATCCGCGACGATTTTGCCGCGGAGGAGCTAAAGGTCCGGTTTTTGAATTCCCGCTCAAATGATAAGAAAACCGTTGAACCCGAGAAGCTCGACGAGAATGAGGATTATACCTCTTATTCGGTTGTCGGCGATATTAAAAAATTTGACCGTATGATAATTACGACCGACGGCAGCGACAGTATCCAGCTCGCGTTCAACGAGTATGTAAACGGCTGGCATATTTCGCCCTACGGAGTGGTACCTTTTACGTATGATGAAAAGGAAGAAACTCCTGATTACGCCATAAAGACTTTTAAATACGAAAAAACCGATAAAAATATCTATATCCATTCCCCTAAGGGCTATAAAA
>CAJOHT010000011.1:9951-25831 GCA_905234305.1 uncultured Ruminococcus sp.
CCCGTTATCTATATGACCGACGGACAAAATCTTTTTGAGAACGGAGCTACTTCCCATGGCTGCTGGAGTGTCGCCGAGAGCGTAAGGAGTATGCAGAAAAATCTCGGCAAGAGCGCGATTATAGTAGGCATAGATGACAGCACCTCGAACCGCGACAGCGAGCTTACTCCGAATATCGGCAAAGTCCGCGACACCAGCGGCGTTGACGGAGGGGATTTCAGCAACGGTACGGGCAAGTATTACTGCGAGTTTGTTGTTAATACCGTAATGCCGTATATCGAGAAGAACTATAACGTATATACCGACGCTAAACATACCGCGATAGCGGGTAGCTCCTCGGGCGGTATCGAGAGCTTTTATATCGGTATGGAGTATCCCGATAAATTCGGCGCGATTGGCGCTTTGTCGCCCGCGTTCTCGCTTTATGACGACCCGACGTGGGTTAAATACCTCAAGTCTAAGAATCTTAAATCCAAGCCGAAGGTTTATATCTATAACGGCGACGCCGATAACCTCGAAACATACCTTAAAACAGGCGCCGTAAGTATGGTCGATAACCTTAAAAAAGTCGGCTATAAGGATAAAGACATTACCCTGAGGATTTACAAAAAGGGTATGCATAACGAAAAATACTGGAGAGCAATATTCCCCGAGTTTTTAAAGATTTTCTTCAAAAAGTAGTAGAGGTTTTGGCGCTTGTTTCCTTCTTTTTCAAGAGGGGCGGGTATTGTGAGTTCTGCGCTTGACGAAGATATATAAATATGTTATAATGCTTTTAATGAATTTTAATTTGGGGTGTATGATATGAAATGTCCGTTTTGCGGTTATACCGAATCTAAAGTAATTGACTCCCGTTCGGCTGACGACAGCGAGCGTATAAGACGCAGGAGAGAGTGCCTTAAATGCGGAAAAAGATTTACAACTCACGAGATAATCGAGACAGTACCCGTTATCGTAGTCAAGCGCGATAAGAGCCGTGAGAGCTTCGACCGCAATAAGCTGCTTAACGGACTAGTAAGAGCGTGCGAAAAGCGTCCTGTTTCAATTGATAAAATCGAGCAGATTGTTAATTCAATCGAGAGCAAGGTGCAGTCGAGCCTTGACCGCGAGGTGACGACCGAGCAGATCGGCGAGCTTGCTATGGATGAGCTGAAGAGCGTTGACGAGGTAAGCTATGTGCGCTTCGCTTCGGTTTACCGCTCATTTAAAGATATCGAAACCTTTATGGAGGAGCTTAACAAATTATTAAAAGAAAAATAATTTTCTTTTAAGGAAATAAAAACAACAAATTAAGGTCGGAGGACTTAGGTTAAACCTGAATCTTCCGACCTCTTTTTTTAAATTAAAAAACTTTAATCTTCAATTTTGCCGACCATAGGCTCAGGGTCGATACCCTGCTTGCGGTAATAATCCGAAAGTGCTGATTTGATCGCTTCCTCGGCGAGTACCGAGCAATGTACCTTTACGGGCGGAAGTCCGTCGAGCGCCTCCATAACCGCTTTGTTCGTAAGGTTAAGGGCGTTGTCAATGCTCTTGCCCTTAATAAGCTCGGTAGCCATCGAGCTTGTCGCGATAGCTGCTCCGCAGCCGAAGGTTTTGAATTTTACGTCGGTTATAGTATCTCCGTCGATTTTAAGATACATCTTCATAATATCTCCGCATTTGGAGTTTCCTACCTCGCCGATACCGTCGGCGTTTTCAATCTCGCCTACATTCCGCGGGTTCGCGAAATGATCCATTACTTTTTCAGAATATGTAAATCCCATTTTTTTAATTGTCCACGTCAAGCGTGGACGTTCCTTTCTTAATAATTATATCCCCCGCACGTTTAGTATCCTATGAAATTTTGGATACTTGGGAAATGTTCTGCGTTCGACTAATACTTATTACCTGTTACCTATTACTTATTACCTATTCCCTATTCCCTTTTACCTATTACCTTAAACTTCTTACCTTTTAACTCTTAATTATCTTCTCCCACAGCGGCGACATATCGCGCAGGGCTTGAACTATTTCGGGTACGGCCTCAAGGATATAGTCGATATCCTCCTCGGTAACGCTTTCGTCAAACGTCATTCTTGTACTGCCGTGGGCTATTTCGTGGGGAAGTCCTATCGCGAGAAGCACGTGGCTCGGGTCAAGACTTCCCGAGGTGCAGGCTGAGCCTGAGGAAGCCGATATGCCTTTGAATTCCAGCCTTAAAAGCAGGCTCTCGCCCTCAATTCCCTCAAAGCACATATTTAGGTTATTAGGAAGTCTATGCTCCCTGTCGCCGTTAAGACGGCTTCTCGGGATTTTTAAAAGCCCGTCTATCAGCTTATCGCGTAGTTTTTTCAGCTTCGCGGCTCGCTCGTCCATTGTATCAACCGCGATTTGCAGCGCCGCGTCAAGTCCGACTATACCCGCGATGTTTTCGGTACCCGCTCTTTTGCCGCGTTCCTGAGCGCCGCCCTCGATAAGGTTGTCAATCAGAATGCCTTTCCTTATATAGAGCAGTCCGCAGCCTTTCGGTCCGTGGATTTTATGAGCCGTCATTGACAGCAGGTCGATATTCTGCTCAGCGACGTTGATCTTACAGTAGCCTGCCGCCTGAACCGCGTCCGTATGGAAAAGGACTCCGCGCTCCTTACAGATTTTTCCGATTTCCTCAATCGGCTGTATCGTGCCGATTTCGTTATTCGCGTACATTATCGAAACAATAGCGGTTTCGGGCTTAATAGCTTTTTCAACGTCCTCCGGATGAACGATACCGTTCTCGTAAACGTCAAGGTACGTTACCTCGAAACCTTCCTTTTCGAGCGCCTTACAGGTATGCAGGATCGCGTGATGCTCAAATTTTGAGGTTATGATATGATTTTTGCCTCTGCGTTTAAGCCTCGAGCAAATTCCTTTAAGCGCCCAGTTGTCCGATTCCGAACCTCCCGAGGTGAAGTATATCTCGCTCGGGTGAGCGGCTCCTATGTTTTTCGCGATATTCGCTCTCGCGTCCTCTACCGCCTTTTTAGCGGTCTGACCTATGCCGTAAAGGCTTGAGGGATTGCCGTAAACCTCGGTAAGGTAAGGCATCATTTTTTCCAAAACAACAGGCGACAGCTTAGTGGTCGCGGCGTTGTCGGCGTAAATTTGTCTCATATTTATATCTCCGTTTTTTAAGAATACTTTTCCGCGGCGGCTACGGCTAAACGGTCGCAGCGCTCGTTTTCGGGATGACCCGCGTGGCCTTTTACCCAGATTACTTTTACGCTGTGGGTATTATATAATGTCAGAAGCCTGTCCCATAATTCGGGATTAAGGGCTTTTTCTTTTTTATTCCTCATCCAGCCGTTTTGTTTCCATTTTTCAGCCCAGCCTAAGGTTAAGGCGTTGGATACATACTGGCTGTCGGTATAAAGCGTTACCTCGCACGGTTCCTTTAAAAGCTCGAGAGCCTTAATTACCGCCGTAAGTTCCATACGGTTGTTGGTAGTTTCGGCTTCTCCGCCCGATATTTCCTTTTCTATTCCCTTATAGCGGAGTATCGAGCCCCAACCCCCGGGACCAGGATTGCCCTTACAGGCTCCGTCGGTAAAAATCTCTACTTTTTTCATATTTTACCTCATTTAAAAATTGCTCAAAACCTATTATAATACTATATTTTAAAAAACGCAACCTTTTTATTGTATTTTCAGCCTTAAAAAAGTGTGTGGAATTAAAAATTCGGGAATTGTCTATAATATTATTAAAATGTATATTTCTTTTAGTCCGTATCACTTGACATTTATACGTAAAATAAGTTACAATATAGTGAATATTTATAATCGGATAATAGGCAAATAGCGCAATTTGCCATAAAAAGAGACGCATTTCGACAGGAAAACTGCAAAATTACGTTTCATAATACATAAAAAATAAAATGGAGGTAAATCTGTGTCAGATAATAAAACCAGAAAACGTTTTACGGGCAGGCGGAATACTAATACTGGTTCGGGAAAAAAGTATTATAACGCCAAAAACAGTAAAAACAATATAAAAAAGAAACAGCCCGATAAACTGAAACCGTCAATAAAAGTCGCATTCTTAGGCGGACTTAACGAAATCGGAAAAAACATTACGCTTTTCGAGTGTGAGGGAGATATCGTACTTTTAGACTGCGGTATGGCATTCCCCGACGGAGATATGCTCGGCGTAGACCTTGTTATCCCCGATTTTTCGTATATTGAACAGAATATCGACAGGGTAAAGGGTATGGTAGTAACTCACGGACACGAGGATCATATCGGCGGAATACCCTTCCTGCTCTCAAAAATGAATATCCCGATTTACGGCACTCCGCTTACGATCGGACTTCTTTCAAATAAGCTGAAGGAGCATAGTCTCTTTAACTCCGCTAAGCTCAACGTAGTTAAAGCGGGCGGAAGAGTAAAACTCGGCTGTATTGAGGCGGAGTTTATACACGTTAATCATTCTATACCCGACTCCTGCGCTATCGCGCTGCATACTCCCGCGGGAGTAGTTGTGCATTCGGGCGACTTTAAGATTGACTGCACTCCGTTTATGGGCGATATGATTGACCTGCATTCATTCGCAAGACTCGGAACCGAAGGCGTGCTTGCGTTTTTATGCGAGAGTACGAACGCTGACCGCCCTGGCTACACGGCTACCGAGCAGACTGTCACCTCGAGCCTTGATATGCTTTTCCGCGACGCTGTGAACAGCAGGATAATTATCGCGACCTTTGCTTCGAACGTTAACCGCGTCCAGCAGATTATCGACTGCGCTGAGAAATATAACCGAAAAGTAGCTTTTTCGGGACGTTCTATGGTCAACTATATGAAGGTTGCCGAGGAACTCGGGTATCTTAAGGTACCTAAAAATATGATAATAGATATCGATATGCTTTCGCGCTATACGCCCGAGCAGATCGTTCTGATCACGACAGGCAGCCAGGGAGAGCCTATGTCGGCGCTGTCGAGAATGGCGTATTCCGACCATAGAAAGGTAGTAGTCGGCGAGGGAGATTTTATAATAATCTCCGCCAATCCTATCCCAGGTAACGAGAAAACCGTCGGAAATGTAGTTGACGAGCTTTTAAAGCGCGGATGTAAGGTTATTTACGAGGGTATGTATGACGTCCACGTTTCGGGACACGCGTGCCAGGAGGAGCTTAAAATACTCCAAAAGCTCGTGAACGCTAAGTATTTTATCCCCGTACACGGCGAGCAGAAGCATTTAAGAAAGAACGCGGAGCTTGCGCTGTCGCTGGGTGTGGATAAAAAGAATATCTATATCGGCGATATCGGAAGCCAGATTGAGATAAACGAGAAGTATATAAAAGAGCTGCCGCCTGTAGCGTCGGGCAAGGTATTTGTAGACGGACTCGGCGTAGGCGACGTCGGTTCGATAGTGCTTCGCGACAGAAAGCATTTAGCTCAGGACGGACTTATTATTATAGTAGCGTCGCTTGACGTATACGACGGTCACGTTATAAGCGGTCCCGATATAGTTTCGAGAGGCTTTGTATATGTGCGCGAGAGCGAGGAGCTTCTCGACGGAATAAGAGAACGCGCGCTCGCTATACTCGAGGACTGCGCCGATAATAATATTAAGGAATGGGGAACTATCAAGAGCAGAATCAAGGACGATGTGTCCAAGATGATAGGTCAGAAAACAGGCCGTTTCCCGATGATTTTACCGATATTGCAGGAAGTATAGGAAAAATTTAAGGTAATAGGTATTAGGTAATAAGTAATAGGTGTTTTCATCGATAAGTGCGAATTCAAACCCGCCGTTGATGAACTTTTTCAAAAAAGAGTTATTTTCCAAAGGCGGAATTGGCTGTCGGGGCTCCCGACTGATGAGGAGATTTAAAAAATGAGGAGAAAGGTTTGGACTACGGGTCCGTGGCTTTTGATATTTACCGTCCTTATATTAGCGATGGCGGCAGTATCATATCAATACAATTTAATACTCTCCGCCTCGGAAGCGGCAGTCGCGGTATTCTCGGTTATTATTGTAATCGTATCGAGAGTCCGCCTTAAGAGGTATATCGACAAAACCGTTACGGGCACGATATCCAATATATCGGATATCAACCAGAATTACCTTGAGCGGTTCAAGATGCCTGTTGTCGTAGTCGGGAAATTCGGCGATATAGTCTGGAGCAACTCTAAATTCAAGAAGCAGCTTTGTGTCGGAAGAAACCCCGTTAACGAGAATATCTCCGTTTACCTTAACTCAAAAAGCCTCGACGAGATTGCGGGAAGCGACGCTCTTGAAACCGATTTTGACGGTCATCATTACGCGGTGTACTGTACTCCCGCCGACGAGGGATATATATTCTTCTTTATAGATTTTACTCATTATAATCTTATCGCAAAGAAGTTTAACGAAACTAAAAAGTCCGTAGCGCTTATCGAGTTCGATAACCGCGAGCAGTTCTCCAACGACAGCGAGGAGGATACTGTAGCGGTCGTTATGGAGCTTGAGAATAAGCTGTTGCGCTTCGCGATTGAGAATAACGCGCTGTATAAAAGGCTTCCGCCGAATAAGTATATGATAATATTCGACAAGATTAACCTCGATAAGGTTATCGAGGCTAAATTCCCGATACTTAAAGATATAAGAAATATAAAGTTCAATAACCGCGAGGCGACTATCTCCGTCGGTATAGGCGTAGGCTGCGATACGCTCGTCGAAAGCGAGCAGACTGCCCGTAAAGCGCTCGATATGGCGCTCGGCAGAGGCGGCGACCAGGTAGCCGTTATGCGTGACGGAAACTACGAGTTCTTCGGCGGAGTTTCGGCGGGTATCGAGAGAATGAGCAAGGTTCGTACGAGAGTAGTCGCGACGTCAATTTCGAGGGTCATCTCCGAGTCGGACAGAGTTCTTATTATGGGACACCGTTTCTCGGATCTAGACTGTGTCGGCGCGGCTGTCGGACTTCAGCCCGTTGTTGAGAACGGGTTTAAAAAGCATTGCCGCATAGCAATCAATAAAGATACTACAATGGCTAAGAGCCTTATCGACCATATCGAAGGTGAGTATAAGGATATATTTATCGGCGAGGAGGAAGCGCTTAAAACCGTTACCCAGCGAACACTGCTTATAATAGTCGATACCCATATCCCCGATGTTGTGGAATTTCCTAAGCTGCTTGAGAAATGCAAGCGCAAGGTTGTAATAGACCACCATCGCAAGATGGTTAATTATATAGACGACTCTATCGTGTTCTACCACGAGCCGACATCATCCTCGGCGTCAGAGATGGTAGCCGAGCTTATAACGTATCTGGGCGAGAATTACTGCTCAAAAATCCAGGCAGAGGCTCTGCTCTCGGGAATTATGCTCGATACTAAGAGCTTCGTTATACGCACGGGCGTGCGTACATTTGAGGCGGCGGCTTTCCTGAGAAAAAAGGGAGCCGATACGGTAGACACAAAACGCCTCTTCTCGAGTACGCTGGATACTCATAAGGAGAAGTATAAGATAGTCGACAGCGCCGAGGTTCATAACGGCTGCGCCGTAGCCGTTACCGACAGCGATGACGATAATATCCGACTGATATGCGCCCAGGCGGCGGATGAGATGTTGTCCATCGAGGGAGTAGACGCGGGATTTGTAATCTTCCGCACTAAGGACGGCTCGGTAAATATCTCGGCAAGAAGCTACGGAAAGCTGAATGTTCAGCTTGTTATGGAGGCTCTCGGCGGAGGCGGTCATCAGAATATGGCGGCTACCCAGCTCGGTAAAATCACCTTGAGAGAGGCTAAGGATATTTTAAATACAGCTATTGAGAATATTGTTGTTAATTGAGAATTGAGAATGGAGAATTGAGAATGAATAACGAGCAGACAGCTCGGATTTAAAAATCGACTCGGTATCCCGAAGAAATTTATATACTGCTTGCGCAGCAAGCATATCGATTATGTCGGGCAATAAACGTTATTCATATATCAACCTATCTCCTCGACCAAAACTATCTGCTAAAAAAGTTCTCAATTGATTTTTCAGAAAGGAATTACATATTATGAAGGTTATACTTTTACAGGATGTTAAGCCTTTGGGCAAAAAAGGCGATTTGGTAAACGCTTCGGACGGTTACGCAAGGAATTTCCTGCTCCCGAAGAAGCTTGCTAAGGAAGCTAACGCTCAGGCTATGAACGAGTACAAAAATGCCGAGGACAGCAAGAACTATAAGATTGCTACCCAGAAGGCTCAGGCTAATCATTATAAGAGCCAAATCGAGGGCAAAACCCTCGTGATGAAGGCTAAGGGCAGCGGGGATAAGCTCTTCGGCAGCGTTACCGCTAAGGATATTGCTAACGAGTTAAAGAATAAGTATCAGATTAATGTTGATAAAAGGAAGGTAGTTCTTCCACAGGATATTAAATCCTTCGGAAAGTATACCGTAGAGGTTAAGATCTATACTGGTATCTCGGCTAAGGTTAAGGTCGAGGTAGTTGAGGAGAGCTAGGAATTAAGAGTTTTAAGGTAATAAGAGTAATAGGTAATAAGAGTAATAGGTAATAAGTAATAGGTAATAAGTAATAGGTAATAGGTATTAGGTATTAGTCGAACGCAGAACGTATCCCAAGTCTCCAAAGTATGATAGAGGCTTTGACGTGCGGGGGATATGTATTTATGAGAGGGAATGCACGGACAGACGAGGAGATATAAAATGGCTGAGAATGAGATTAAAACTGGATATGACGGGTTGAACCTGCCTTACAGCTCCGAGGCGGAGCAGGCGGTACTTGGCGCCGTTATAATCGACAACAACGTTCTTGATGAAGTTGTTGAGATACTCGGCGACTCAAAATTCTTCTACGTAGCGACTCACCGCGTAATATACTCCGCTATGCTCGATTTGTTCAATACAGGCAAGAGCGTCGACTTTGTCACAGTGCTTGAGGCGCTAAAACGCGACCGCCAGTTTGACGATACTACGGGCAAAACCTATCTTATGGACCTCGCTCAGAACTGTCCGTCGGTTTCAAACGCACCCGAGTATGCTAAGATAATCCGCGAAAAATACGACGTAAGACGGCTTATCAGCGCGTCGAGGGATATTATCGACGAGGCTTCGGCGGGCGAGTCGGAGCCGAGAGTGCTTATCGACTCGGCTGAGCAGAAAATTTTTGATATACGCAGGGACAATACCCAAGGGCTTGAGATACTCTCGAAGGTTGTTTTAAGGGAATTCGACCGCTTAGATGCGCTTAACCGAAACGCTGACGATTTACTGAAGCCTATCCCGTCGGGTATAAGCGACCTTGATAACGTTATAACGGGACTTAACCGCTCCGACCTTATACTCCTCGCGGCAAGACCTGGTATGGGTAAAACCAGCTTCGCGCTGAATATCGCGCGCTACGCCTCATTGACCGCTAAGAAAACTGTAGCGTTCTTCTCGCTGGAAATGACTAAGGAACAGCTCGCGTCAAGACTTCTCTCGACCGAGGCGCTCGTTCAGGGCACAAAGCTCAGAACAGGCAAATTAAGCGATGAGGAATGGGTAAGGATCGTATCCGCGGGCGACGTCCTCGGAAGCTGCGAGTTCTACCTCGACGATACCCCTGGTATTACCGTTGCTGAAATCAAATCGAAATTACGAAGACTTAAGAGTATAGATTTGGTGGTAATCGATTACCTCCAGCTTATGACGAGCGGACGGAGGATAGATAACCGTGTCCAGGAGGTTTCCGAGATCACGAGGAACCTTAAGATGCTGGCTAAGGAGATGAACGTACCTGTTATTTGTCTTTCCCAGCTTAACCGTGCCGCCGAGTCAAGACAGGACCACCGTCCTATGCTCTCCGACCTGCGTGAGTCGGGTTCTATCGAGCAGGACGCGGATATTATCCTCTTCCTTTTCCGCGAGGGCTACTACGCCAACCGAGGAGACTCGTCCGAGCAGGAGGCTGGTCCCGCGACAGACGAAAACAGCGGCGAGTGTATCGTAGCTAAAAACCGCCACGGCGAAACTACTACCGTAAAGCTGCATTGGCAGGGCGAGTTTATGCGGTTTACCTCAGTGGAGCGCCATCGTGAGTGATTTTGAGAAAACCGTTTTAACGACGATTGAAAAATATAATATGCTCGAAAAAGGCGCTACCGTAATCGTCGCCTTATCGGGCGGAGCGGACTCTGTTTCGCTTCTAAACGCTCTTATTTCTATAAAAGAAAAATATTCGCTCAATATAAAAGCGGCTCACGTTAATCATAACCTCCGCGGAGCCGAGGCTGAGCGTGACGAAAACTTTGTACGTAAAATCTGTGCCGAGAAAAATGTTGAGCTGTTCGTTAAGAGCGTCGATATAAATATAATCGCGGACGAGGAAAAAATCTCGACCGAGCTTGCGGGAAGGCAGGAGCGGTATAGGTTTTTTGAGGAGCTTAATACTCGCTTTAACGCCAAGACCGCGACGGCTCATACCGCCGATGATAACGCCGAAACCGTTATCTTTAACCTTATAAGAGGCGCTGGGCTGAACGGGCTTTGCGGGATCAAGCCCGTAAGGGAAGGTATAATCCGCCCGCTGATCAACCTCGGCAGGGAAGAAGTCGAACGATATTGCGAAGAAAATAACCTTGAATTCGTTACCGACAGCACCAACCTTACCGACGACTATACCCGCAACAAAATCCGCCATAAAATTATCCCCGTAATCAGGGAGCTTAACCCCGGTTTTATCGGTACGGTTAAGAATGAAACCGAGGTGCTTAGCGGAATTAATTCTTATATAGAATTAAAATCCGAAGAATATATTAAAAACGCGGAGGTTGAAAACGGCTGCAGCTGTGAAAAACTAAGAGAAATTCCCGACGCGCTTAAGCCTGCCGTGATTTATACGCTCCTGCGAAAAAACGGCATTATGCCCGAGAGTAAGCATATATCCCTTATCGCAGGGATTTTGGAAACGGGAGCCGTGGACTTAAACGGAAGCCTTCGGGCGGTAAGCAAGCAGGGCACGCTGCGTTTTATTGATAAAGAAGTACAAGAAAATAAATTTTCTGAAAAAGAATTAAAACTCGATATGAGCTTTTGCTATAACGGTAATAAATATTCTGTAAAAGAAATAAATTCAGAAGGCGCGTTAAAAAAATCCGTGCTTGAAAAAGACGCGGTGTTCAGAACGCGCAGAGCGGGCGATAGCTTCACACTGCCCCGCAGGAAGGTGACAAAAAGCCTTAAGAAGCTGTTTAACGAGCTTAAAATCCCCGAGGAGAAGCGGGACAGCGTAATGCTCCTCGCCTCGGGAAGCGAAGTCCTCTGGATTGAGGGCGTCGGCGCTTCAGAGAGCGCTTTATCGTACGAAAAAAATGGATTTATAATAAATGTTGAAAAAGAAAGGGAGTAAAGATATGCATAAAGACGTTGGAGAGATTTTAATAAGCGAGAGCGAGATTAACGAAATCGTAAAAAGGCTTGCTAAGGAAATCGATAATGATTACGCGGGCAAGGACTGGCTTATGGTCGGTGTTTTAAAGGGCAGTATACTTTTTATGGCTGACCTTATGAAGGCTATGGAAAATGATTTTAAAATCGACTTTGTCGTTGTATCGTCCTATGCCGACGGTACCGAAAGCACGGGACGGGTTAACGTGCTTAAGGATATTTCGCAGTCAATCGAGGGAAAAGACCTGCTTATAGTCGAGGATATTATCGACTCGGGCAATACCCTGCACTTCCTCGTAAAATACTTCTACGCTAAGGGAGCCGCGTCCGTCAAGATAGTTACTCTCTTTGATAAGCCTGACAGAAGAAGAGTAGACGTACCTGTAGAGTATGTCGGTAAGGTTATCCCCGACGCGTTTATCGTAGGCTACGGACTCGACTACGCGGAGAAATACCGCACGCTTCCGTATGTCGGAATTTTAAAACCCGAGGTTTATTCATAATAAATCGTATAATAAATACAATACTATATTAAGGAGTGACTTGAGTATTGGATAATAAAAAGAAAACAAGAAATCTGATTTTCTATATCGGTATCCCGATCGTAGTGATCCTTCTTGTTACATTGCTGTTTAATTCCCAGCAAAAAACCGAAACTAAAAAAACATCCCAGCTTGTCGGATATTTTGAGAAGGGACAGGTTAAGGATTACCAGCTTAACTACGGCACGGGCGCTATTAAAATCACGCTTAATGACGAAAAGAAAACCGTAGTCAACGGTATCGTAGCCGACCCCGAAGAATTCAGGATGGATATAAGGGAGTTTGTACCTAAGAATAAGGGTATGACTTACGACCTTGTGCGCAAATCCGATAACTCCTTCCTGATGAATATACTGCCGACGATTATACTCTTTATACTTATCGTTGCGTTCTGGTTCTTTATTATGAAGCGTATGGGCTCGGCGGGACTCGGCGGAAGAGAAATGAGCTTCGGCAAGGCGAAGATAAAGAATACGAACGACGAAAAGAGAAAGACTACCTTTGACGACGTAGCGGGCGCTGACGAGGAAAAAGAGGAGCTTGAGGAGATTGTAGAGTTTTTAAAATCTCCCGAAAAGTACAATACCCTCGGCGCGCGTATACCTAAGGGCGTATTGCTTGTGGGACCTCCAGGAACGGGTAAAACCCTGCTCGCGAGAGCTGTCGCGGGAGAGGCTGGAGTACCGTTCTTCTCGATTTCGGGTTCCGATTTTGTAGAGATGTTCGTCGGCGTCGGAGCGTCGCGTGTGCGCGACTTGTTCGACCAGGCTAAGAAGAACTCACCCTGTATAGTATTTATAGATGAAATCGACGCAGTCGGACGCCAGAGAGGCGCGGGCCTCGGCGGCGGTCACGATGAGCGTGAGCAGACTCTGAACCAGCTCCTCGTTGAGATGGACGGTTTCGGAGCTAACGAGGGCGTTATTATGATAGCGGCGACTAACCGTCCCGATATCCTCGACCCAGCGCTTATGCGCCCGGGACGTTTCGACCGTCAGGTTATAGTAAGCTATCCCGATATAAACGGACGCGAGGCTATACTAAAAGTCCACGCGCGTAAAAAGCCTCTCGCTCCCGACGTTAAGCTCAGGACTATCGCAAAAACTACCGCGGGCTTTACGGGCGCCGATTTGGAGAACCTCCTGAACGAGGCTGCCTTACTCGCCGCGAGAGCTAATAAAAAAGCGATTACGATGAAGGAAATCGAGGAAGCTACTATTAAGGTAGTGGCTGGCGCCGAGAAGAAGAGCAAGGTTATGAGCAGCGATAAGGAAAAACGCCTTACCGCTTATCACGAGGCGGGTCACGCTATCCTCTTCCACGTATGCGAAACTCAGGATCCTGTTCACGAAATCTCGATTATACCCCGAGGACTCGCGGGCGGCTATACAATGCCGCTTCCTACCGAGGATAAGTCATATATGTCGCGAAACGAGATGTTCGAGGATATCGTAGTAGCCTTAGGCGGACGTGTTGCCGAGGCGCTGATACTCGACGATATCTCTACGGGCGCCTCTAACGATATCGAAAAGGCTACTAAAACCGCGCGCAATATGGTGACTAAGTACGGTATGACTGACGAACTCGGTCCTATCGCTTACGGTCAGACGAGCGGAGAGGTATTCCTCGGCAAGGATATGGGTCACGTTAAGGACTATTCCGAGGAAACTGCCGCCAAGATTGACGAGCTTGTATTGAAAATCGTTAAGAAAGCGTATACCGACGCCGAAAAGGCGCTTAAGGATAATATCGATAAGCTCCACGAAATCGCCCGCTACCTTATTAAAAATGAGAAAATGCACAGCGAGGATTTCGAGAAGGTGATGAACGGTACGTTTGTATGGGTAGAGGAAGCAGACGAGGAAGAAAGCGAAGAGAGTTAAGAGATAAGAATTAAGAGGTAATAATTTGGTCGGGGAGGTAGCTTGATATTGTATCACCGTTATCTGCCCGACTGTGTTGTTAGTTGAAAGTTGATAGTTGATAGTTGATAGTGAATGACGAGAATACAGAACGGATTAAGAAATATCCTCGATATCCCGAAGGAATTTATATGCTGCTTGCGCAGCAAGCATTTTAATTTGGTCGGGAATAAAACGTTATTTATATATCAACCTATCTCCTCGACCAAAACTATCAACTATCCATTATCAACTATCCACTGATTTTTCGGAGAAAATTATGAAGGAAATTATTGTAAAAGGCGCGCGCCAGCACAATTTAAAAAATATAAATGTCGGCATTCCGCGCGACAAGCTCGTTGTAATAACGGGGCTGTCGGGGTCGGGAAAAAGCTCGCTCGCCTTCGATACGATATACGCCGAGGGTCAGCGCCGTTATGTCGAGAGCTTAAGCTCTTACGCGAGGATGTTCCTCGGTCAGAGCAATAAACCCGATGTTGACGAAATCCAGGGACTGTCGCCCGCAATTTCAATCGACCAGAAAACTACCTCCCATAACCCGCGCTCCACGGTCGGCACGGTGACTGAAATCTACGACTACCTGCGACTACTGTTTGCGCGCATAGGCGTTCCTCACTGTCCCGTATGCGGACGGGAAATCACCCAGCAGACCGTAGACCAGATCGTTGATAAGGTTTTTGAACTGAGCGAGGGTACTAAAATCCAGATTATGGCGCCCATCGTTAAGGGCAGAAAGGGTACCCAGCAAAAGGAGTTCGAGAAAGCCCGTAAGGCGGGCTTTGTACGAGTGCGCGCCGACGGGGAAATATATGATTTGTCCGAGGATATAATTCTCGAAAAGAATAAAAAACATAGTATAGATATAATTGTAGACCGTCTTGTTGTAAAGGACGGTATCCGCTCAAGGCTGTCGGATTCTATCGAAACCGCCTCAAAGCTCACGGGCGGTTTAATAACCGTGAACGTAATCGGCGGGGAAGACCTCGTGTTTTCCCAGAACTACGCCTGTGGACGAGCTTGCGCCGAGGATGTTCTCCTTCAACAATCCGTTCGGAGCCTGCCCTAAATGCACGGGACTCGGGGTGTTTTTAAAGGTTGACCCCCAGCTTATAATCCCTAAGCCCGAGCTAAGCATAGCTCAGGGCGGTTTAAAGGGAAGCGGCTGGGCTATGGAGGGCAACTCGATAGCCGAGATGTATATGCAGGCGCTCGCCGAAAAGTACAATTTTAAGCTAACTACCCCTTTGGGCGAGCTTAGCGAAAATATAATAAATATCCTGCTCTACGGCACTAACGGCGAGACGCTTACGCTCCATAGGAAGCTGCCGTTCGGGGACGAGCATATTTTAAAACGTCCCTTTGAGGGTATTATCAACAACTTAGAGCGCCGTTTCAGGGAAACCAACAGCACTTGGGTAAAGGACGAAATCCAGGGCTATATGGCGGAGATACCCTGTGACGAATGCGGCGGCAGAAGGCTTTCTAAGGAGAGCTTAGCCGTAACCGTCGGCGGGCTTAATATATCGGAATTCTGCGATATGCCCGTTGTAGAGGCGCTGGAGTTTATAAAAACCGCCGAGCTTTCCGAACGCGACCGCTTTATCGGCAAAGCCGTGTTCAAGGAAGTGCGAGAGAGGCTGAACTTTTTAAACAGCGTAGGCTTAGGCTACCTTACGCTTTCGCGCTCCAGCGGAACGCTTTCGGGCGGAGAGAGCCAGCGTATAAGGCTCGCTACCCAGATAGGTTCATCGCTTATGGGCGTAATGTACGTGCTGGACGAGCCGAGTATCGGACTCCACCAGCGCGATAACGAGAAGCTGCTCGCTACGTTAAAACGGCTGCGCGACGTCGGCAATACGGTAATCGTAGTCGAACACGACGAGGAAACTATGTACGCCGCCGACCATATCATAGACATAGGACCTGGGGCGGGTATACACGGCGGAGAAATTGTCGCCACGGGTACCGTCGAGGATATAAAAGACTGCGAAAAGTCGGTAACGGGTCAGTACCTCAGCGGTAAAAGAAAAATCCCCGTT
>CAJOHT010000012.1 GCA_905234305.1 uncultured Ruminococcus sp.
CCTCAGAAGTCATTTTATCAGGTTTAATACCCAGATATTTTTTCTGGACATTTTGAAAAAGCTGTGCCATTTGTTTGTTTTTTTCGCTGTATTTCATTCGCTTAAAAAAATACTTATCAACATATTTGATTTTATTAAGCTTGATTAGAAGTTTTGATTTTCTTTTTGGCAAATAATCTTTTTTGTTTTCTATATCTACAAAAACAGCTTTATGTCCTTTGCTTTCAATTATTGTTTTCAGCGAGTAAGCCTGAAGAAATGAGCCGTAGTTGGGGACCCGTTGCATTGAAAGGATTCCAATTTTCATATTACCAATCTCCTGTGTATATGTTTTGAACCGCTGTATACTATAGCCATTGCCATGAAAACGACCATATGCGTAAGGTTTATTTCAACCAGCCCCGCCATAATCATAGCGTAATAAAACCCGACCATAGGATAAACTTTATATAAAGTTGGTGAGTCAATTCCTTTAAAGGATTTCCAAACCATAATTCCGTATAATACTAACCCTACAATACCAACATCCAGCAGGAATTTCAATATTGCGTTTTGAGGATTGCCGTATCCTAACTCTTTTGCGATAATATCGTTGTAAAAACCGTAGCCTAGAATCGGTTTTTTGTTAATATAATTTCCCAAATAGCTAGTCGGCCTGTCCAGGTTGCCGATTTTTCAAAATAGCCGTAAATAATATCATGAAGGAAAGAGTTGTTTACTAAAGCATAACAGCCGATCAGAACGAAATTAATTGCTGCTGTAAAGATTATAATTATTTTTTCTCTTGAAATTACCTTTTTTATAAAATATGGTAAAATCATAGTTGTGATTAACATAGCGCAGGCTATTACGCCCGTTGAGCAGGTAACTTGTCGGCAAATTAGTAAAGAAAATACGGAAAAACCAAAAGCGAATATCTTTGTTGGCATTGCTTCAAACCGCAGTTTACCTTCTGTAACAGTAAACATTTTTTCTGTTTTTGAGCATAATAGAAATGCTAAAGCTGACGTGAAGCAGTGAAGATATGATACAATGAATTTATTGCCTACAAAATATACTTCTGATGGATAGTAGAACCTATAGTCTTTAAATAAAAACATGGCATCATTAATCATTAAAATAATAAAAAACAAGACGAAAACTATCCTTGCAAGATCTATAACATCATTTTTAGCAAGAAATCTATCACACAAAAGGAATATAACCATAACCTGAATCGCGAAGAAGAATGAGGATATAATTTGATTATCCGACATATGATTTATTATTGAAGAAATAACATTTACAGCCCCGTAAAGCGCGGTAGGAATCATAACTTGTTTAAGTTTAAAAAATGTCGGAATGTATTTAATAAAAAGATAAGATAGAACGATGTACTTGTATGTCAGATAAAATGAGTGTGTAAATAATGTAATCTCATAGAATGTAAGACACAAAAGTATAACATCAAGTTGTATAATTTTAAATTTCATTTGTTTTCCTCATTCTTATACTTTTGGATATTTCTTTTGGATGACAGGAAAATGGCGTAGTGTGTTTTATGAAAAGGGATTCTTAAGCCTTGCCGCCGCGATTCTTTTCTTCAGATACAAGTTTATAAAGTAATCCCGCAGATTGTCTTTTTACAAGAAAAATAAAGACTCTTTGAGGTAATCCCATTTTACTGACAGGATAATTTTCTATACATGAGCGGGTGAATTCATCTCCGCACATTTTGCGTATGTTTTCTTTAGCTTGCTTTTTCGTTTTTCCTGAGAGTTTAATATTCTCTTGATGTAAACACATCCTGAGATAAACAAAGAACTGCCTTTTTGCGCGCAGAATACTTTCATCGCCCCAGCCGTTTTCATTTAGTTTTCTGAAAACATTTTTGTAAAGGAAAACGACCTTTTCAAAACGCTGAGGATTGTATTTCTGAGTAAGCGATCCTTCAGTGACTCTGTAGCAGTAGCCGTCTGTATCAGCTGTGCATACTTTATTTGAGTAAAGATAATAGTCTATGTCAAAATATAAGTCTTCGGCAATGTATTCGCGTTCTGATTTGAAACGAAGGTTATGTTCTCTGATTATCGACATATCCAGCAAGGCATTTGTTACGGACGGTCTGAAAGCATCTTTTTTCTCAGGCAGGCTTCCCATCTGGCGGGGAAAAAACTCTTTAGCGCTGTAGCAGTTTTGACCTGGAGTATAGGAATATGTAAAATCTCCGCCGTCCAAAAACCTGCAATATCCGCCAAGACAGGTGTCAGCTCCAGATTCGGTAAGGGCTTTTACAAGCATTTCCACCGTGTTAGGTTTAAGATAATCGTCTGAGTCCATAAAGTCAACATAGTCGCCTTTTGCAGCCTCCATACCTGTATTTCGAGCCATTCCCAAACCTGCGTTTTCTTTATGGATAACACGAATAAAATCGTATTTTTCAGCATATTCGTCGCAGATTTTTCCGCTGCCGTCTTTTGAGCCGTCATCTACAAGAATAATTTCAATATCCTTATAGGTTTGATTTATAAGGCTGTTAACGCATTGCCTTAGATATTTTTCAACATTATATACAGGAACTACTATACTAACCATATATTCCGCCGCCTAACTATATAAATGAATTTGGTGGGACATCTTTTGAAACAATACGTCCCGCCTTGATTTGTGTGTTTTCTCCGACAGTAATACCTCCGATTATCATTGCACCGGCATATACTTTTACATTATTTTCAAAAAGCGGCATACCGCGCACTTTACCATCAGGATCTTTTCGCCCTGGCTGTCCGTTTCCGCCGCCGAGAGTGACGTGCTGGTATACAACAAGTTTGCCCTTAGAGATAACATCCTTGCCGATAACAGTACCAAGTCCGTGAACTAGTACAAAGCCTCCAGCAAGATTCGCACGGTGATCAATATCAACATGAAAAAGCAATCTGTTAATATACCAAAAGAGCTTGCCTAAAAAACCAAGATGTATTCTATAAAGCTGGTTCGACAGCCGATAAAGACAAACAGAGTGGAAATTTGGATTTGCAATGACTGTAATAATCTTTTTTCCTATTCCTCTGCCTGCGGCAAAAGCGTTTAAATCCTTAGTTATTCTCATCTATATCTCCTAAAACGTTTTATTTTTCGCTGATAATTTCATCTAACAGTGAAATTCCGCGTTCGGTTTTTTTCGCGAAAACAGGTCCTGAAATCATCTGAGTTTGTACAATACCAGGAACGTCGCCGTTATACTCTATACAATAGATTTCGCCGTTTTCATCGGCGGTGAAATCCCAGCCGATTATTCTGTGGTGAGCGTATTTTCTGTGTTCGCGTTTTACAATCTCAATCATTTTAGGAACAAAAGGTAAATTAGTGCCGAGTTTTTGACCGAACATATCGGGGTAGATTACTCCGTCGTCAGGATCCAAGCAATAGCTGCCGAGCGTACCATCTTCGTTTACTTCGACAACACGCGGATTAACTCCGCCCGCTCCTAAATGGTCGCAAAACGCTCCGGGAGCGCCGACCCTTAAAATGATTCCGAGTATGTAAACCTCTCCTTTCCAGAAAAGACTTGTAATTCGGAAAATGTTTACGGAGCTTTCATTAAATCGGGCGGTAAGCTCGTTTTGTTTTACAACTTCCTGAACAATATAATTGTTGTTAAAGTTTTCAAAAGCAGTATCAAAACCGCTTTTCTCAACAAGTTGAACACCCTTTCCGTGACCCGCGAAAATAGATTTTTTAAACACGGCTTTTTGATATCCGCTCAAAATCTTACGCGCCTCGGTTTCGGATATATTCTCAAAATCGGCGTTATAAAACTCGCCGTTTATATTTTTTATAATTGTTTTAGGGAAACGAACTCCCGAAACAAAAAAATCTTCATAGTTCTTATCTGTGAAATAGCTGTCGGTATACTTGATTCCAAGAGTATCATAATTTAGTTTATTGAGTTTTGGAAGGAGTACAGTTTGATAATACGCGTCCGAAACAAAAAACTCAATCGGAGATTTATTCCAATCTTTATATATATTTTTGTAAATAACGTATGCGTAAGTTTCATTAGTTCTCAGTTTAGCTTTTTCCTGAGATGTCAGTTTGTTCCATTCTTTATGTTTTGAGCAAAGTTGTTTAGCTTCAGCGGTTCTTTTTTTCCACACAATTTTGTTGAAAAGTGTTTTTACAAAAGTTATATTTCTCATTCTATACCTCTTTAAAATATATTTCCTTTAGCTTTGCGGCTTGAATTTTGATATCAAACCCCGCCTCGGCTATCTGCGTTTTTACGTCAGCAGTACGATCGCTGAATTTTTCGGTCTGTTCAAGAACTGTTTCCGCCCAACTTGCGGGGCTGTCGTTAAGGCTTAGATATGTTACACGGTCAGTACATTTAGCGTCGCGCGTAATTACATCTGATACAACCAGCGGAAGAGCCGCCGCCTGAGCTTCCAGCATAACAACAGGGAGGCCTTCCCATTTTGACGGCATAAGGAATAAATCGATAGCTTGATAAATCCTGTCAACATCACTGCGCTGACCTGCGAAAATCACCGAATCGCTAAGCCCAAGATCAGAAACTTTTTTCTTTATTTCTTCCATTTTAGGACCAATGCTGACCAAAAGCAGTTTAGTATTGCTATTTGATTTGTGGATTTCCATGAAAATATCAATCAGGAAATTATGATTTTTTTGTTCTGTAAAGTGTCCTATATGACCGATTAAAATTTCATCGCTGATTTCAAACTCTTTACGGCAATTATTCCGAATCTCCTTATTAAAAGTAAATCGGTCTATGTTGATTGCGTTGTTGAGAACGATATGGCGGCTTTTGCCGTAGAGCCATTTGCCTGACGCGGTTGAGCAGGAAATCAGTTCATTGGAAAACCACTTCATAGGATGCTTTAGAATATTACTGATTAAAGGATGGTCACAGGTTGTATTATGACAGTGGACGATAATATTTTTAATATGACAGCGTTTTGCTATCAAAACTTCCATAAGCATCATTCCGCTGTTGCCGTGAATATGAAATACATCAATTCCCGTTTTTAGCAGTTTAGTGAGTTCTCTTATATACCCTTTAGTATCTTGTTTCTTTTTAGGGAGTAAGTATGCGGTCGCTCTTTTTTCAATACGTTCGATTAACTCAGGTTTAGTAGTAGGAACTACAGCGACATTTAGGGAAATCTGGTCCAGATCCATATTTTCGATGTAATTCATTATTACTGAGCTTATTCCTTCATACCCCATTCCTGTTGTATTTAAAATGAGTATTTTTTTCATATTTTAATTCACTCTCAGTTATTGCTTTTTTTGCTCAAATCAAGCATAGCGCCTGTTTCGTTGATGAACTCTACGGGTTCCATTTTGTCAAATCCAGCGCCGTTTGTAAAGGTAAGTTCTCCAAAATATATTTTTCCGCCTGCAATATAAAAATCGACACGAACATGCAGAAAATCTTCAGAAAGTTTTTTGGAATATTCGAATAGCTTATCAAGACAATCGGGCTTTGGAAGAACCTTTCCGGATTTTCCGTAGCTGATAGCATAGCCGTCCATAAGTTTCCAATCACAAGTATAAAAATCTCTTTTATGAGAAGTGAATCTGTCGGAATCTACGCAAATAAAACCGGGTTCTCCGTTAAAACAGAATATTTTATAGTCTTTTAGAGGCTCGTTGTCATCAGATTCAATAAATGATTCGACAATTACTCTGGGCTTTTCAATACCGTAGAACCATTCTCCGTAGCATGCCAGAAATTTTGCCTTGAGCCATTTTTTGCATTTTGAGATTACTTCTTCTCTATTTAGTTTAGAGGTATCCTCGCAGATTATATTAAAGGTTGAACCGTGCGTTACCTTAATAACACATTTTTTGGGAAGTTTATCAAAAGGAATATCCTCAGGGTCAAACCCTTCCCAAATAAGCTCGTTAAGGATTTCTCCGCAGCCTTTGCTTTCAACATACTCTCTTACTGTGTATTTGTCGCAGCATTTAGGCATAAGCGGGTTTTTATCATACAGTTTGATCCACTGAAGTTTTTCGTTGTAGGTTTTTGGATTATCTAAATCCAGTTTATAGCCGAGCTTTAGTTTAAAAAGAATCTTAAGGGTGGTTTTGGGACTGATTTTATATAATAAGTTAAACGGAGTAAGAACTATACTTTTTGTTAAATTATCCATAATTTATATCTCCATAATAAACTGTTCGATACTGTCGATAATTGTTTGAGTATTGCTTTCGTATTTATTGAATTCATGCGTTTTAACATATTCAAGCGCTGTTTCAAGCTCGTCGCAATCGCTGCAGGCGTATATTAATCCTAATTCCTTGAATTGTTCAAGGAGCTGGAGCTGATGGTCGTCTACGTGTTCGTCGTATTTCGCTAATCTCGCAACAGCAATAACCTTCTTGCCCTTTTTTACCGCGCCTATTATCGCGCCCGTACCGCCGTGAGTGATAAAAATATCGCATTTGTCGGTGTATTCCTGAAATTCCTCGCGGTCAAGAAAATTCTTGAAGCTATAATTGCGGGGTTCGTAATCGCTATAACCTGTCTGAGCGAAAACATCGTTTATAATGTTTTTTTCGCAGAGCCCGTCAATCGCTTTTAACAATCTGTTGAATTGAAATTTCTGAGAGCCTAATGTAATAAATATCATAGCGCACCTAATAGATTCCGCCGAGGTAAACCGCCTCGGGATAGAACTCTTTCATACTTTCCCATTGAACATAAAACCTGTCAGCGTATTTATACAGGAATTTTCCTGTTTCGGTAGGGGAGGTGATTTTCGCGAAACTTTCTATATAAATCAGTTTTTTCCTAAAGGCCTTAGCCAGTAAGCATATCGGGATCATCGCGAGAACTCCTGTTGTAATAACAACATCGGGACGTTCTTTAATAAATATCCAAAGTGATTTAAAAGCGTTGATCAGCATAGCGAAAATGAAGAGTTTTTCCTTTCGGTTAACCTGACGCATATAATACATCTTTTTGCCATCCGCTTTAGCCTTATACAGAGTTTTCTCGGTTATTATAATGCTGCGGTATTTATCCATAAGAGGTTTCAGCATAAGAAGCTGCTCATAATGACCTCCCGAGGATGCGGCAAAACAGAGCTTTTTTTCTTTTTTGCTCATAATTAATCCCTTCTGAAAATGTCTCTTGTATATACCTTATCGGCAATATCGTCGAGGCATACATCATAGCGGTTAGCGATAACCGCGTTCGATTCGGATTTGAATCTTTCAAGATCATTTACGATTTCGCTTCCGAAGAAAGTCGAACCGTCCTCGAGAGTAGGTTCGAAAATAATAACCTTAGCGCCCTTTGCCTTAATGCGCTTCATTACTCCCTGTATCGAGCTTTGACGGAAGTTATCGGAATTGCTCTTCATAGTAAGGCGGTAAACTCCGATTGTTACGGATTTTTCCTTGCTCTTGCTGTAACTGTTGTTGAGACCGTAGCTGTAATAACCGGCAATGCTGAGAACCCTGTCCGCAATAAAATCTTTACGGGTGCGATTGCTTTCTACGATGGCGCTCATCATATTCTGAGGAACGTCCTCATAATTTGCTAAGAGCTGTTTTGTATCCTTGGGGAGGCAATAACCGCCGTAACCGAAGGACGGGTTGTTGTAATGAGAGCCGATACGCGGGTCAAGACATACTCCTTCGATTATCTTTTGAGTATCAAGACCTTTCATCTCGGCATAAGTATCAAGCTCATTGAAATACGAAACTCTAAGCGCGAGGTATGTGTTAGCGAAAAGTTTAACCGCTTCAGCCTCGGTAAAGCCCATAAAAAGTGTGTCAATGTTTTCTTTTTCGGCACCTTCGGCGAGTAAACCCGCAAAAATTTCAGCGGCATCCTTAAGTTTTTTATCGTTGAAATCAGTACCTACGATTATACGGCTGGGATAGAGGTTATCGTAAAGAGCTTTGCTCTCGCGTAAAAACTCAGGGCTGAAGATAATATTACCGCTGCCTGATTTCTTTCTTATGTGTTCTGTATAACCTACGGGGATTGTGGATTTAATTACCATAATCGCGTTGGGATTCACCTTCATAACCGTGTCAATAACATTTTCTACAGCCGAGGTATCAAAAAAGTTCTTCTGGCTGTCGTAATTAGTCGGAGCGGCTATAACGATAAACTCCGCGTCCTTGTAAGCGCTTTCGGCGTCGAGAGTCGCTTCAAGGTCTAAATTCTTTTCCGCTAAATACTTTTCTATATATTCGTCCTGGATAGGGGACTTTCTTTTATTTATAAGCTCAACTTTTTCGGGAATAATATCGACCGCTTTGACGGTGTTGTGCTGGCTTAACAGAACAGCTATCGATAAGCCTACATATCCTGTGCCCGCTACCGCAATTTTGTATTTTTTATTATTCATAAGCCTTTCCTCCATATTTAAAGAATAGTGGAATTACCGTTTTGTATTAATTGTAATCTATGCCTTTTCGTTTGCCTTTGGAAAGGTAATAACCGCCCTTGCTCGTATAAGCTGTAGGAATACCGTTGACAATAATTCCGAGAATTTTTCCGTTTTTTCTTTCTAATAAATCAATAGCGCGGTCAAATTCGGAATATGTTGTGTCGTTATTTTTAACGACGAATACGATTCCGTCGGATAAGCCTATCAGCGGGACGATATCTACAACCATATTAACGGGAGGGGTATCAAAAATAATATAATCATACTTTTCCTCGAGTTGTTTAATCATATCCGCCATATTCTGGCTCGCTAAAAGCTCCGAGGGGTTAACGGGAATAACTCCGTAAGTGATAAAATCAAGATTGTTTATATTAGATTTTGTTATTACCTCATCAATTTCACATTCGCTGTTAAGATAATTAACAAGACCTTTTTTAGGCTTAAGTCCCATAACGGAATGAACGGTAGGACGTCTTAAATCGCAGTCGATAACGAGAACCTTGGTAGCAAGCTGCTGGGAAAGCGCGATTGCTACGTTAATAGTGGATGTAGTTTTTCCCTCGCTTTTAAATGAGCTTGTAAAAATAATTTTTTTACAGCCTTTTTTTACGATGGAATATACAATATTTGTTCTCGCCTTTTTGTATGCTTCCGTTGTCTGGAATATAAGGGTTTTGTTTATTTCTTCTGAGGATTTTTTTGCCATACTTATCCCTCGCTTTCAGAAGCATCCGAATCTAAATTAATGTTCAAAATAAACTTTTTGGCTCCGAAATCGGGGACCGCCGATAGAATAGGAACATTATTAATCTCGGTAAGCTCGGATGAGAATTTTATTTTATTATCGAGAGCGTCCTTTACAAACGCGTAAATAAGCATCAGAATAAATCCCGCCGCAAAGGCAAAAACTGTGTTCTTGAATACCTGCGGGGACGACGGCTGGCTAGGAATAGTCGCGTTGTCAACGATTTTCAATTCGGTATCGTCGTTTTTAAGCGACGAGATAACTCCGGGAGCGGTATCGGCTACGCTGTCGGCTATAACCTTAGCTTCCATCGGAGATTTGCCTGTTATTATAGCGGAAAAGACTTCGGTCTGATTATCGTTGTCTTCGCTTTTGAATGTTACAATTCTGCTAAGCTCGCCGGAGGAATACTTTCCGTCAATATTCTCAGACAGCTTCGAATAGAAATTATTTGTTGAAAGCATCTGAATATAGGTGTTAACGAGCGCCGCGGCGTAGTTGTAGTTGCTCATTGCGGTATATGCATTATTATTAGCCAGCCCTGAGGTTTCAACATAGAGCTTGACTCTTGTTGTATATGACTTCGGAACAAAAAAATTAAAATAAGTAAAAGAGATTAATCCGAAAATAACGCCAACTAAAAGCATTTTTATAAAATTTCTTTTAAAAACTCCGAAAATTCTATCCAAAGATATTTCGTAAGTATCTTTATTTTTTGCGTTGTAATTGTTTTCCATAAACACACCTCTCGTGCAGAGTATAATACTTGATTTTTAAAAAATTCCAGTTATAGTAATTTTACATCATACGGCTGTTTATTGCAATAAAAAAATTGCTTTTGGAATTATTTTCGGCAAAATAATGTAATTTGATGTATATTAGTTAAAAAAAACAATGTTTTTTCACGAAGTAACGCAGTCATAGAAATAAATGATATCTGTTTCATTTAATATAATAGGAATAATTAGACAATTTTTAACAAGGAAATCATTTCATTTTTGACACCCTTGCGACGGCAAAAAATGTGTAGTATAATAATAAGCGAAAAAGTCTTTGAGAAGAAAGGGAGGGATAAGATGAAAATAATAAAATTACTTCTGATTTTTATTGTGGCGGCACTTGTTTTATCCTTCTCTAATCCCGTTTTGGCGGCGGAGACAAATAAATACGGTTCATCCTCACAGGATATTGATACCGATTATTATGAAGAAGATGTATCAACGGTTTTACCTGAGAGTTACAGCTCGGTCGATAAAGGGTATGTAACCTCCGTGAAGAATCAAGGCAATTCCGATATCTGCTGGGCTTACGCTTCTACATCCACGTTTGAAAGCCTGCTTCTATCTTACGGATTATTTTTCGATGATTTAAGTGCGGCTCATATGGATAAATGGGCTACTCCTAAGTCTGATAATACAGGCTGGCTCAGGCAGGAGGGAGAAGGCGGTTTAACATATATTCCCTGCGGGTATTATACTTCATGGAACGGACCTGCCGCTGAAGATGACAGCTTAATAAGCCAGGGCGTTACCTCAATAATATATCTTGATAAGAGCGATAAAGACCTTATTAAAAAGACGATTATGAAAAGCGGAGCTGTTACGGCTAATCTAGGTATAGTAAATAAGGCTTACAGCAAGGATAAATGCAGTTATTGTCTTAACAGGGAAAGCAGTTCAATTCAAGGTCATACATTATCCGTAGTAGGCTGGGACGATAACTACAGCAAATATAAATTTGACGGAAGATACTCTCCAGAAAACAACGGAGCATGGCTTTGTAAAAACAGTTGGGGAGAGAACAACAGTATCGGCGGTTATCTTTGGGTTTCGTATGAGGACTATTACATATTTGATAACAATACGTTTTCTCCTTCGTTCGGAATAAAGAGCTTTGTGGATCGTGATGAGAATTATCATCTTTATCAAAATGAACATTACGGAGCTACGTATGAGTTTATATATGCTGAAAAGTATTCAAAGGATATAACCTATCTTAATGTATTTGATTTTTCCGAGAACGGAAATGTTTTGGATAAGGTGGTTTTTGAAACGATATCCGCGGGAGCTAAGTACACGCTATACTATATCCCGTTAAAAGAAAATATCCCGACAACCGATAAAAAACGCTGGCGGAAACTCGGCGAGGGGACTGTAGATTATATGGGATATATATGCGCTGATGTAGAATCGGTACTACCCCAATCGAAAGGCGCTATAGCGGTAGAATTAAATACCGAAGGAACGGAAGCTATTAATTCTGTAGGCGTTGACGAATGGCTGATCGATACTGATAATACAATGCTTTTCACGGATGTATGTACGGGCGGAAACGGCTATGTGATATATAACGACACGATAGAGGACATAAAAGACTTCTATAAGAACAATCTGGATGATGATATCGGCGGAAATCTTGTAATTAAAGCGATTACTGACGAAAAATACGATATACTATACGGCGATACAAATTTGGACGGCGAAGTCAGTATAGTTGACGCGACCTTGATACAAAAAAAGTTAGCTAAAATGTTGAGTTTTAATATATATCAGGATGCCGACGCCGATTTTGATTGTGACGGTAAAGTAAATATATCAGATGTAACGGCTATTCAAAAGTATTTAGCGAAAATTGTATAAAATATGGGCGTGGCATAAAAAAGATGCCACGCCTTAATATTGCCACAATATAGTAAGACAAGAGTACATCATCAATGCGAGGTTTTCAATCTCGAACCTTGGGACGTGTAGCGGAGCTAAAAGTATCATAAACGCAACGGGCTAAAAACAGTCCGCAGGACTGTTTTATTAACGCCCTTTCGAATCTCTTGTCTTTGAAACAAAAAATAAACAGACAACCCGAATGGGCTATCTGTTTATTTGGCGGAGGACAAGAGATTCGAACTCTCGCGCCGGTCACCCGACCTACTCCCTTAGCAGGGGAGCCTCTTCACCACTTGAGTAATCCTCCGTAAAGTGAAGTTATTGGCGGAGAGGAAGGGATTCGAACCCTTGGTCCCTCGCGGGATCACTAGTTTTCAAGACTAGCTCCTTAAACCACTCGGACACCTCTCCGTGCTTATTTCAGCATTTATGATGATACCACATTCCCCTGGCTTTGTCAATACAAAGAGAAATGATTTCTTGACAAATTATATATCATATTATAAAATGGATAAGGTAATATTTGCGCCAATAGCTCAGCAGGATAGAGCGTGCGCCTCCTAAGCGTAAGGTCGGGGGTTCGAATCCCTTTTGGCGCGCCATAATCAGA
>CAJOHT010000013.1:0-11615 GCA_905234305.1 uncultured Ruminococcus sp.
GCTCTTTTTTCGATCTCGGTGAGATCATAGAGCCTTATACTGATGACAGCGAGGTGCTGAAAGACCTTTTTGCGTATCTTGACCTGTGCTTTACGCTTGTGACGGGGGCAAAGGGCTTTGGCGGAGACAATCTCCCGAAACGTGAAGAAACGGGATATGCTCTTGATATGTCAGTCTCGGCGACCGATCTCGGTGAGCTGCTCATCTCGGGCAGGCTCCGGGAAAAGAACTCGGGACTTTCCGGCAACAGCGGAGTAGCAAAAGATAATGTGGAGGTAGATTTCAATGACCTTTTCTAAAAAGATTTTAAAGCGCGGCGCGGCTATACTCGCTTCCGCGGCAATTATGGCAACAGCTTTTACGGCAATATCGGCGTCCGCCGCTGAAGGAGCTAAACCGGGCGACGTTAACGGCGATACTAATGTTAACATCAAGGACGTTACGCTTATCCAGAAGGTTCTTGTAAAGCTCGAGAAAGAGCCTGAGAATTTTGTTAAGCAGGCGGATATGAACCTCGACGGAATCGTCAGCATCAAGGACGCTACTATAATCCAGATGTATATCGCTGAAATGATCGACACAATTCCGAAAAAGCCTGGTGAAACAACTCCCGCCTCGGAAACAAGCGAAACTCAGAAGCCGACCGACGCTACGGCTAAACCTACCGACGCTACGGTTGAACCGACAGAAGCTACAGTTAAACCCACTGACGCTACGGTTAAGCCCACCGACGCTACAGTTAAGCCTACCGACGCTACGGTTAAGCCTACCGACGCTACGGTTAAGCCCACCGACGCTACAGTTAAGCCTACCGACGCTACAGTTAAACCCACCGACGCTACAGTTAAACCCACCGACGCTACGGTTAAGCCGACAAATCCTACCACTCCTACCTCAAATCAGCCCAGTACCGACCCTGAAGGCTGGGGCAATAAGATTTACCGTCCATGATATTCAGGTATAAAATCGCTGATATAGTTTTTGACGCGGATATAAGATATAAGTATACCTATAATATAATGAAGGATTACCTCGTAGACGACGAGCCTGCGAGGTTCTCCGTTGTTATAGACGATAAGGATATCGCTGCGGAAAGAGCGCTCTCCCCTTATCACCACGAAAGCGACGGGATGTACGAAAGCACTGCGGTATACAGAAAGTTCATCTACGAAATTATGGATAAATACGACGCTTTCTTCTTCCATTGCTCGTCAATCGCCGTGGAGAATAAGGCAATAATGTTTACCGCTCAAAGCGGAACGGGCAAAAGCACCCACAGAAATCTCTGGATAAAAAACTTCGGCGATAGAGTGACTGTAATTAACGACGATAAACCCGTTATACGTAAAATTGACGGAAAGTTTTATGTTTACGGCACTCCGTGGCGCGGTAAAGAATCGATGGGTAATAATATCCGCGTACCCGCCGAGGCGCTTTGCTTCCTTTCGAGAAGCGAAAAGAACTATATCGGAGAGATATCGACCTCTGAAATAATCGCGCGCACCCTTAACCAGACTGTCCGTCCAAAGGACGAATCACTTATGATAAAGCTGCTGGATTTGCTTGACGGATTTTTAAAACAGGTCAAATGCTATGACCTCAGGGTTAATATGGAGGACGAGGCGGCAATCGTCGCTTACAATAAAATCGTAAAGGAATGAGCTTATGAAAATCAAAGACGGATTCCTGCTCAGAAGTTTCGGCGAAGAACATATCGTAGTCGCCGTAGGCGAAGGCAGCGAGGACTTTAATAAACTTATTACGCTCAACGATGTAGGCGCTTTTATTTTTAAAAAGCTGTCCGTGGATTTATCGAGGGAAGAGCTTATCTCCAGCGTAATCGATTACTATGAAATAGATAGAGCTACCGCCGAAAAGGATACGGATATTTTTATAAATAATCTTAAGGAAGCGGGACTTCTCGATGCCTAAAAAAATTGAGGATGTTATATCGGAATACGGCTTTTATGTAACTGAAACAAAGGGTACGAGTATGTACCCTCTTATAAAATCCGACTGCAGCGATGTATGCATAGTAAAAACCGATTTTCCGCTAAAAAAATACGACGTCCCGCTATATATACGGAAAGACGGGACTTATGTACTCCACCGCGTTCTGGGCAAAACCGAAAAAGGTTACATATGCTGCGGGGATAACCAGTGCGTACTCGAATACGGCGTTACCGAGGATATGATTATCGGCAAGCTCGATTCGTGGTACCGAAAAGAAAAGAAATATACTGTCCGAGATAAAGGATATTTAAGATATGTAAATTTTTGGTGCAAATCCTTAAAACGCAGAAGGATTTTATTATGGTTCTTATGGAAAGGAAAACGTTTCAACACGCTGGCGCGAGCCGCTTTCCGTAAGGTCTTTAAACGGCGTAAGGCTGAGGATAAATAATGGAAAATGTTATTTCTGTAAAGAATATGCGTGAAAGCGACGCTTTTACGATAAATACGGGCACAAGCGGCAAAGAGCTTATGAAGCGCGCCGCTCAGGGCGTTTACGAAAACGTACGCTGGAAAGGCAGTATCGCCGTTATCTGCGGAAGCGGCAACAACGGCGGCGACGGCTACGCGCTCGCGGAGATACTGTTCGATAACGGTTACTCGCCCCGCATTCTTAAGCTGAGCGATAAGCTCTCCGAGGACGGAGCGTATTATTACAACAGATGTAAAGAAAAAGGCGTTAACGAGTCTTTCTGCGATGAATATACCGATTTATCCGAATACGATATTATAGCCGACTGTATTTTAGGCACAGGCTTTTCGGGAGAACTTAGGGAAGATATATTAAGCGTTATAGAAAATATCAACCGCTCCCCCGCTTATAAGGTCAGCGTCGATATCAACAGCGGGCTTTCAGGCGCTAACGGACTCGCGCTTCCTACAGCCGTAAAATCCGACTTGACCGTATCGATAGGATATTATAAAACGGGGATGTTCTTAAACGACGCCAGCCATTATATCGGCTCCCTTAAGAATGTCGATATCGGCATAAAGCTCTTAAAAAAGCAGTTTTATCTTATTGATAAAGACGAACTCAGCCCGTTTACGGGTTACTCGAGCGTTATTCTTTCAGACGATGATTTTGAGCTTAAATACGCGCTTGACGAGGCGCAGTTCAGAAGAAATCCGCTCAAAACGGTCTCAAAGGAATCCTGCGACAGTAAAAAGATATTTGTAGTAGATTACGGCGGAAGTAAACTTATCGCCGACCAGACCTACATTTACTTCCAATCCGACAGAATAGTATAAAGGAGAAATTTTAATGGACAACAGCAAAAACGCAAACATTTCGAATCCAGAGCTTCTTGACGCGATAGAGGAAATGCAGGAGGATAACTGCAACGAAAACGTCAACAGAATGATTGACTGCGTTATGGCGGCGCAGTTCATTACCCCTGGGATCGTATCCCAGCCGCGCAACGTCGCTAAAACAAATAAAAACGGCGGTACTGTAATGCAGCAGGAAACCCAGGTTCAATTCCAGCTTATTGAAAATCAGGATAAAGAAAAATTCTTCCCTGCTTTTACCGACCAGGAAGAAAAAGAAAAATGGGAAGCGTCTAAGGGTAAGCACGACGTTATTATGACCTTTGACGATTATGCTCAGGTGCTTTCCGATAAGGGCTGTAACGTAAAGGGCTTCGTAATCAACCCGTTCGGCAGAAGCGTTGCGTTCCCGAAGCCGATGGTAATGTCGCTTAAACAGCAAAAAGAAGAAAGAGCTAAAAACTCGGGTATAGAAAAGCGCGAGATTACCGCCGACGACCAGCTTCAGCTCGGTGATCCCGATCCCGATAATTATCCTATCGATATGATGGCTTCTATGATAAACTATCTTCAGGAGCGCGACGACGTAAACAGCGCTTATTTAAAAATGTTCCAGCGCGAAGGCGATAAAAATCCCAGCTATCTTGTAATCGTCGATTTCGACAGCGATAAAATGGAGGAGATTTTTAAAGGCTTGTCCCAGAGCGCCGCGCCTCATCTTAACGGCTTCCAGTTTTCTATGATGCCCTATTCGGTTCCTTTCGCTAAGAAAGCCGTAGAGGGAGTAGACCCGTTCTTTACAGCCGAAGATTAATATGTAGTACAGGGGTTGGCTGAGTTCAGCCGACCCCTTTTTTGGTGCAAGATGAGAAAACTGATTAAGAATAAAACGTTTTCCTATTTCGGCGCGCTTATTTGCGCGGCGCTTTGGGGAACGGCATTCCCCTTAATAAAGCTCGGCTACGAAAAGCTGGATATCGCTCAGTCCGATATCGCGTCGAAGCTGCTCTTCGCGGGGGAAAGATTCGCGCTCGCGGGGATAATTGTTTTTATTTTCGGATTTTTAATTTACAGAAAATCCCCTCTCCCGAAGAAAACCGATTTAGCCGCGATATCTCTTTTGGGAATAGTCCAAACCGCGCTGCAATATCTTTTCGCTTATATAGGAGTAGGATTTACCGCGGCGTCCAATACGTCCGTAATAACGGGTACGGTTTCGATAATCTCGGTAATACTCGCGGGCATATTCTTTAAAAACGACAAGCTGACCGTATTGAAAATAACGGGCTGTATCCTCGGGCTGTTTGGGATAGCCTGCGTCAATTTTACCGACTTCTCCCTTTCCCCGATAACCTTTCTCGGAGATATTATAGTTCTTCTCTCGGCAGTATCGGGAGCGTTCGGCAATATTATAACGAAAAAGATTTCCTACGGTAAAGACCCGACCGCGGTAACGGCACTCCAGCTTTTTATAGGCGGAATGATACTTTTCATAATCGGATTATTATTCGGCGGAAAAACATATTTTAACAGCTTTGAGCCGATTATTATTCTTGTATGGCTCTCCTTAGTATCATCGATAAGTTTTCTGCTTTGGACAGCGCTTTTAAAATATCATCCCGTGAGCAGGATCACCGTATTTACTATGCTTATACCTGTTTTCGGAACGGTATGGAGCTTTATCCTTTTAGGGGAAGATATTTTTAAAACCGAGAACCTTATATCTCTCGCGCTGGTATCGGCAGGAATAGTTTTAGTGAATATAAAAGGTAATAAAAATGAAGATTAAAGGCGTTATATTTGATATGGACGGCGTACTGCTGGACAGCGAAAAACTCTATATACGCTTCTGGAGCGAAGCGGGAAAAGCCTGCGGTTATCCGTTTGAGAAAAAGCACGCTCTCGCTATCAGAAGTTTAGCCAGACCGTACGCGATAGAAAAACTTAAGGGCTTTTTCGGGGACGGCTTCGACTACGACGCGGTGCGGAATAAGCGGATTGAGCTTATGGATAAATATATCGCGGAAAACGGTATCGAGGCAAAACCGTACGCGCGGTATATTCTCGAGTACCTGAAGAAAAACGGGTACAGTATAGCTCTCGCTACGGCGACAGCGCTTGAGCGGACAAAACTTTATCTTACCCGCGTAGGATTATACAGCTTTTTTGACGAGATAATCTCCGCTCATATGGTAAAGCGCGGAAAACCCGCGCCCGATATTTACCTTTTCGCCGCCGAAAAGCTCGGACTCTCTCCCGAAGAATGTATAGCGGTCGAGGATAGTTCAAACGGCGCTTTGTCAGCGTGCGAAGCGGGATGTTTTACGGTAATGGTCCCCGATATGGACGAACCCGAGGGAGAGATTTTAAACAGGATTTATAAGGTTGTAAAAAACCTTAAAGAGCTTACTGAACTTATAGAAGAAAACAGGGAGAGCTGATATGTTACAGTCAATTTCAAAATTTATAAACGCGTCGGATGAGTTTATCTGGGGCTGGTTTATGATAATCCTGCTTTTGGGTACCCATATTTTTATGACGATACGCACACGGTTTATGCAGCGAAAAACCTTTAAGGCAATACGCCTTTCCGTTACTAAGGACCCCGAGTCAGAGGGCGACATAAGCCCCTTCCAGTCGCTCGCGACGGCGCTCGCGTCTACTATCGGCACGGGCAATATTATCGGCGTAGGAACCGCTATCGCTATAGGCGGTCCTGGAGCGGTGTTCTGGTGCTGGATAACGGGCGTGTTCGGAATAGCGACAAAATACGCGGAATCCCTGCTCGCCGTAAAATACAGGGTTCGGGCTAAGGACGGCAGAATGCTCGGCGGAGCGATGTATGTGCTTGAGCGCGGGCTTAAGCTGAAATGGCTGGGAATTCTATTCGCGCTGTTCGCTCTGTTCGCCTCGTTCGGAATAGGCTCGGGCGTTCAGGTAAACGCTATCTCCAGCATAATGAACAGCACTTTTAACAGCGGCGGCTCCTTAAAATTTGCTTTTATGGGGCACGATATCTCGCTCGTTTCGCTGATAGTCGGCATAGTCGTCGCTATAGTTACGGCAATCGTAATATTCGGCGGCATTAAGGCGATTTCAAAAATCTGTGAGCTTTTAGTACCCGCTATGGCGGCGTTTTATGTACTGGGCTGTATAATAATTTTAGTTATGAATTACGCGTACCTCGGCGACGCCTTAGCGCTTATATTAAAATCCGCGTTTACGACTACCGCCGCCGCGGGAGGATTTATCGGCTCATCGCTTATGATTGCCGCCCGTTACGGAATAGCGCGCGGACTTTTCTCGAACGAGTCGGGATTAGGCTCGGCTCCGATTGTAGCGAGCGCGGCTCAGACAAGAAATCCCGTACGTCAGGCACTCGTATCCTCCACGGGAACATTTTGGGATACGGTCGTCGTATGTCTTATGACGGGGCTCGTACTCGTAAGCTCGGTAATCAAAAACCCCGAATTATTCAGCGGCACAAACGGCGACAGGCTTACATTTGCAGCCTTCAGTCAGATTCCCTATATCGGAACCCCGATACTCGTTATCGGCATAATATCCTTCGCGTATTCGACGGTTTTAGGCTGGTCGTATTACGGCGAAAGGTGCGTAGAGTATCTTTTCGGTATGAAGGGCTTAGTTCCGTATAAAATTGTTTTTGTGCTTGTACTGTTTATCGCCCCGATAATTTCCCTCGATATGGTCTGGGCGCTTTCGGATATTTTTAACGCGCTTATGGCTATACCGAACCTTATCGCGGTAATACTTCTCTCGGGAGTAGTCGTTAAGGAAACAAAATACTACCTCTACGGCAACCGTCTTGACGAGTACGATAAAACAGAGATTCCTAAAACAGATAAATAACTAAAAAGAAGCAGGTTCAAAAGAGCCTGCTTTTTTAAAAATAACTGCCGATTTCCTTAATACCGCCTATTTCCCTGCCGTTTTCCATAATCCTCGCGGCAGCAGGCTTAGAGCATACGTAAGCCTGTGAGAACTCCTCGAGCGCCGACATAAGATACAGCGACAGCGGCATAGTATCTATTATAAGGTAGTATTTTCCGTCCTCAAGATAAACGACACCCTTAGTATCGGAAAACCTTTTAAGCGCGATACTTGCGCGTATCAAGTCTTCCGCGTTATCAAAAACACAGCAGTAACTTTTATCGCTTTTTTTGATCCTGTAGACGCGCCTCGAGGTTTTCTCGGTCAGGGTAAGAAGAATAAGACAGCCGCTTTTATGCGGCAGCGCCTCGACAAACATCCGCTTGTTTATAACGTTCATACCAGTTTTATTACACGCGAGCTTTAAAAGGCGGCTCAGTATCCGCCTTGAGTGAGGGTCTTTAAAGCCCAGCGTATCATATTTCAGCGAAAAATCCTTCATATCCTCGCACCCGAGCAGTATCATTACTCTGCCCGAGTCAATCTGTTCAATCGTCATAGGTATCACCTGATAACATAATATGATGTCACAGGTTGTTTTGCAAGTAATAAATATTGGTAACTAATTTTTACCATAGTATATTTTTTCAGTTTTATCTATTGCATAGGCTTTACGTTTTATGCTAATATAAAAGTGTTAAGTAAAAAGCCGAATGAATAACGTATCCGATGTATCCAAAATGTGATAGAGAATATTTAGCACATAGGACGCGGATGTTAAAAAAAAGGAGTGAGAGGATGCCTAAATGGTTAAAGGACGCAATTTTTTATGAGATTTATCCCCAGAGCTTTTACGACAGCAACGGCGACGGTATAGGCGATATTCAGGGAATAATCCAGAAGCTCGATTACGTTAAGCAGCTCGGCTGTAACGCGATATGGCTTAATCCCGTATATGATTCGCCGTTCAAGGACGCGGGATACGACGTAAGAAATTATAAAAAGGTAGCCGCCAGATACGGTACCAACGAGGATTTATGCGAGCTTATTAAAACCGTACATAAAAAGAAAATGAGAATTATCCTCGACTTAGTTCCTGGGCATACAAGCGATACTCACCCTTGGTTCAAGCAGGCTCGCCAGGCTAAAGAGAATAAATTCTCCAACCGCTATATCTTTACAAAATCCGTATGGGACGCTCCGCAGGAATACCGCTTAATGTGCGGACTTTGCGAGCGCGACGGAAACTATATGGTAAATTTCTTCAGCAGCCAGCCCGCGCTTAACTACGGCTTTGCTGATGTGAAGTATCCCGATTGGCAGCTTCCGACGGATCATCCCGACTGTAAGGCTACGGTAAACGCGCTTAAGGACATTATGAAGTTCTGGCTTGATATGGGTGCCGACGGCTTTAGGGTCGATATGGCGGACTCTCTCGTTAAAAACGACAATACTAAGGAAGCTACCGCCGCTATCTGGGCTGATATAAGGAATATGCTCGACGAGGAATATCCCGACGCGGCGCTTGTATCCGAATGGTGCAATCCTCCCGTAGCGATAAATAAGGGCGGTTTCCACTGTGATTTTTACCTCGACCATATCGGCAACGGCTACAACTCCCTGTTCAGAGGCGGAAGCTGGGGCGATAAAGCCTTCTTCAATAAAAACGGCGAGGGCAATATCCGCAGCTTTACCGACGAATTCCTTTCATATTACGAGGCGGCTAAAGGCAACGGCTACATAAGCCTTATAACCTGTAACCACGACACTCCTCGCCTTACCGAGTATCTTGACGAGGAAGCTATCAAAATCGCTTACGCTACGATATTTACGCTCCCCTCGGTACCTTTCCTCTATTACGGAGATGAAATCGGAATGCGTTATTTAAAGGGACTCACGAGCGTAGAAGGCAGCTACAGCCGTACGGGCTCGCGTTCGCCGATGCAATGGTGCAAGGGTAAAAACTTCGGCTTCTCGGAAAGCGATACGACCTATATCCCCGTAGACAGCGACGAAAAGGCGCCGACTGTTGAAAATCAGCGCCGTAAAAAGGGCAGTATATATAAGGTCGTTAAGGATATAATAAAAATCCGCAAAAAGCATCCCGAGTTTTCCGCGGACGGCGAATTCGAGATACTTTACGCCGAGGAAAATTCATTCCCGTTCGTATATAAACGCGGAAAATATGTTGTATTGGTCAACCCGCTCGACAGACTCGCTGACGTTAAATTCGAGTACGAGATAAAATCCGAGCTTTACCGAATCGGCGAATATATCCAATCCTGGGAGAAAATGACATTAAGCCCCCAGAGCTTCGCGATAATAGAGATTTAAAACAAGATATAACTAAGGCGGCACAAATGCGTGCCGCCTGTTTTTATTGCCCGCTCAGTTATATACTGCGCTTTTTATTCTTCGCTTTCTTCGTCCGTATTACCGTCTCCGCTGTCTTCATTCTCGGAATCTTCGTCCTCAGAGTTTTCATCCTCCGACTCCTCATCCTCGTCCTCTCCCGAATTATTCTCGGGCATTGTTTCATATTCGGCGTCCTCATATTTTACTACGCCGTCAACGGTAGTACGGTAGGTCTCAGCGTCGGGAGTTTTAACCGAATTCTTTATAGTGTAGTAGGAATCACAGATAGTTTCGGTTTTAATGATCTCGCCGTCCTTAAACAGCTCGCGGAAGGTTCTTGTACGGAAATATGTTTTTGTTATATCGTAGTTTTCGGAATGGATTCTGATATTATCGTAATCGGGATCCTGATAGCCCCAGATATTGACCCTGAGTCTTGTACCCTCGATACGGCATTCCATAAACATCTGATACTCGGTTTTGTTACGCATTCTCAGGTCGAGGTCAGGATAATCGATAGTCGCGTCCTCGCCCGCGTAAGCGTAAGCGGAAGCCCAGTAGTGGTTATGGCGCTCGATTATTTCCATATTGGCGAAAAGCCCCGCCTCAAAAATAATCGTGCTTGCCTGGCATATTCCGCCGCCTACTCCCTGCTCGAGCTTTTTCTCGGAAATAACCGCCGCCTTTTTATAGCCGTTGCTCTCAAGATTAGAGTCGCCCGTACAGGAATTGAACGACCACGTATCCCCAGGCTCAATCACGGAGCCGTTGCAAGCGGCGAGCGCTACCTTCATATTATGGGTTCCGTTAGCGGTATTAGTCGAAACCGAGGAAGCCGTAGAAAGCCCTACGATATTATCTCTCAGCTTCTGAACCGTTATAGCTGGCGCAAGCTCATCCACCTTAGCCTTAGTTTCCAAAACGGTTTTATTCTTCTTAAAGAAGTTCTTTAAGGTTTTATAGAGCTTTTTCTGGTTAAGTTTATAGCCGTAGCTTCCGCGCTTATACTCAAACCTGTTATCAGAAAACGGGTTGAATTTTTTCACCTTCGCGTTTACAGGCTCAAGATCTATCTTGCCCGCAAGTGTTTTGACCTGCTTCTTTACCGAGGCTTGGTTTACCTTATACTTAAGCTCAAACTCGGGCTTATCCGTACTCGCCTCTGTTTCAGGCTCGGACTTGTTCTTCTTAGTCTCATAAATACCCTGCTCCTTCAGGCTGTAAACCTTAGCCTGCTTAAGCGGAGTTTTAAAATCGAAATCATATTTAAAATCTTTTTTATTATAGAGCTTATACTTATCACGGGCGATAACCTTTATGCTGATATCCTTAACGGTATTTATCGCGTTCGCTTTCAGCTTAGCCTCAGCCTCCTTAACGGACAACTGACCGATATCGATCCCCGCTACCTTTACTCCCTCGGAATAGGTGAACGGAAGGCTCTTGCGGTACTCGCGGTACATATTAAAGCTGACAAAACCTATAAGGACTACCAGCGCCAATACCGCCAACGTTACAAGCACCGTAAACATCGGGCTGCGTTTTTTCCTTACGGGAGGTCTTCTGTCAGGCGGACCCTGACGCTTAGGAGGAGCCTTACGCGCGCGCTGAGGCTGAGTACGCCTGTTATACGCGCGATTGGGCGCGGTACGGCGCGAACCGCCGCGATTTCCCCGACTTGAGTAATCGTCCAGATTATACCTTGAGGCATAAACATTCTGCAAGCGTATCCCCTCCTTTTCCGTAAAACTAAACCTATCTATACACTATATATTATATATCTTTTTTTTAAAAAATAAAGCAATTTTTAAAAAAATATCGGCTTTTCGGGAAATTTGTTGAACTTGCACTTATATCGTCGATTTAAGCTAAAAATAATTAATATAATCACTAATATATTTTATCATATTGAAATTTTGTCAATGATTGTATATAATAGTATATGTATTAGTATGATTTGATGAAAACACGGATTAACGATCGGGTGAGTTTTAATGAGAATTCTTATTTTTTACGCGTCAACAGGCGGCGGCCATAAACGCGCCGCGGCAGCTTTAAAAGAATATTTTGAGAATGACGCAAACGATAAC
>CAJOHT010000013.1:11643-18122 GCA_905234305.1 uncultured Ruminococcus sp.
AACATTTTAAGTGGCACATCGAATGACGCGGCTCAAAAAGCTTTCGACGCGACAGAGGATTTACGGAAAGATTTACCGCGATTCCGATAAAGAATCGAAGCTCAATAATCTTTGCAACGGCGTAAATAAATCTAAAGGCAAACATCTTCTCCCCGTTATTGAGGCTTTTAACCCCGACGTAATAATTTCCTGCCACGCGTTTATAACAACAATGCTCGGCGATTTAAAAACCAAGGGCAAAATACAAGCTAAGGTTATCGCGCTTATTACTGATTTCGCCCCGCATTATACATATATAGCCGACGGGGTCGATCATTATGTCGTAAGCACCGATAAAATGCTTAAGGATTTTAAGTATAAATATAAAATCGACGAAAATAAAGTCCATAAATTCGGGATCCCAGTTTTTCAGCGTTTCACGCATAATATCGATAAAAACGAGCTGTTACGGAAACTCTCACTTAAACCCGACGTAAAGACTATTCTCTTTATGGCGGGGAGCTTCGGCGTTAAAGAGGTTCTCGGCGTTTATAAGGATATAGCCGAGAAAAACAGCAACTGCCAGTTCGTTGTAATCACGGGCAATAACGAACGCCTTTACAACAGCTTCAAAACCGTTGTCGGGGATAATACCCAGCTGCTAATGTTCGTAAACAACGTTGAGGATTATATGCACTGCGCCGACCTTATTATTACTAAACCGGGCGGACTTACTGTAAGCGAAAGTATCGCCTGCGCGCTTCCGATGGCTATTTACAGCGCTTTCCCGGGTCAGGAAGCGGACAACGCGGCGTATCTCGAGAATATCGGTGTCGCTGTATCGCTCGGCAAAAACCCCGGCGAATATATTAAAGTGCTTATCAACTACGGCGAAAGGCTTAAGGCTATGAGCGATAAGTGCAGAGAGATTTACGCGGGCAATGCCTCAGAGCTTATTTGCGGGCTGGCTCATTCGATTACGGAGCGAAGCTGATATGAAAAAACTATTATCTGCTCTCTTTGCCGTTGTTTTTGTAATTGCGGCGCTTACTTCCTGCTCGAATGATACGCTCGGGGAAAGCCTTGCGCAAAGAGTAAAGCCCGACGATAAAGCCTCATACAATTTCAATGTAACGGAAACCTCGTCGCCGACGTCGTACGAAAGCTACCGTACAGCCGCGATGAACTTTTCAATAAATATGCTTAAAATCCTTAAACAAGCCGCATACTCGCCGATGGCGCTTTATTATCAGCTTTCCATGCTGCAAAACGCCGCCTCGGGCGATACCCGCAGCAGTATAAAACATCTTACGGGCGACTCACTTTCGCTCGATGAGCTTAACGAATGCAACGGCTATTTTTTCAGCCGTTTAGAGGCTCTCGGCAATAAAAAAACGAGCGCTTATATAGACATAAACGGCAGCTTTTTATTTAACGAAACCGCTCCCGTAAGCCAGAGCTTCCTTTTAACAAACGCCGACTTTTATAACCAGGATGTTTTCAGGCTTGATTTTTCGTCGGATGATTTTACGGCAAAGGTAAACTCCTACCTCTCGGAAAAGACTAACGGAGATGCTTCGTATAATAAAACGCCCGATAAAAGCCCTGACATTCTGCTTCTAAACAGCGCGTTTATGCGCGACAGCTGGCTCAGAGGCTATAAAAACGGCGATATAATAACAGACGTTTTTAAGGGCAGCGATAAAGCCGTTAAAAAGAACTTTTTAAAAAGCACCGAGTTTTATATTGAGGATAAGAACTGCACGGGCTTTATAAAGGATTTTAAAGACACTCCCGCTAAGTTCATCGCGCTCCTTCCAAAAAAGGGTAATGTAGGCTCCTTCCTCGAAAAATTCAACAGCGACAGCTATTACGCGCTTCTGGACTCGATGAAGGTGACAAAAACCTGTACGGCATATATCCCCGAGTTCGCGCAAAAATCTACAATCAGCTTTATAAACAATAAAAAACTCAGCTTTCTTGGCGAAAAAGGCAGCTATACCCCGCTTTCGTACAACGCGAAGCTCAAAGTATCGGATATAGCCCAGTCGTTTAATATCAATATAAACCGCAAAGGACTCGGAAACGTTAAAGCCGTATCCTCAAAATCCGAAAAGATAAAAGCAAAAAAAGAAGTAAAGTTAAACAGACCTTTCATTTATTTAATCGTGGATAACGAAAGCCGTCTACCGATTTTTATGGGGACAGCCGACAAGATTTAAGAGGCAGTATGAAGAATTCGTTTTTTAAACCAAAGTATATTTTTAACGCGCTGGTAATCGGACTATGCGCGGGTATAATTCTATACTTTTTCTTCAGCAAGGACGGGCTCAACGACCTTATCCACTCCGAAACTCAGGTAATCTGGTATTGGGTAGCGGCGGCTGTAGGCTCCCAGCTTGTGTTTATGCTGTGCGAGGCTATAGTTATTTACGCCTTCATACACGACGACTATAAGAACTTCCGCTTTATAGATGGAGTCCGAGTCGCGTTTATGGGTCTTTTCTGGTCGGCGATCACTCCCTCGGCAACTGGCGGTCAGCCTATGCAGGTCTATCTTATGCATTCGACAAAGGGCGTAAGCATCGGCTACGGCACGTCGCGGCTTGTTCAGAAATTTATGGTCTACCAGATCGTTCTTACCACATTAAGCCTCGTATGCGTGCTGTGCAATATACCGTTCATTATTGAACAGAACAGGAAAATCCCCGCGCTTATTCCGCTTATCCTGTTCGGCTTTTTTACCCAGCTGGTAGTTACGGCGGTTTTCCTTATGTTCAGCTTTTACCCGAAGCTCTCGCGCAAGCTGATAATGTTCCTCGCTAAAATACTCAACAAAATCAGAATAGTCAAGAACGTTGATCAGAAAATCGCGGAAATCGATAAACAGCTCGACACCTTCCACACAAGCAACAAGGATATTTACAAAAAGCCTAAGCTCTTGACAGTAGCGTTTATTTTTACGTTCCTTGAGTTTGTCGCTATGTTCCTTATCCCCTATTTTATATACCGCTCGTTCGGCTTCGACACCGCCTCGGTAGGGCAGTTGTTCTCCTCACAGGCGTTCGTTAACATAATGAGCAGTATGGTGCCTATCCCCGGAGCGTCGGGAGCCGCGGAACTCGGCTTTACCGTATTCTTCGGCAACTACTTTATCCGCGGCACCTTAAAGAGCGCCGCGCTTATATGGCGTGTAATCAACTACTACGGTGTAATCGCGCTTACGGGTCCGTTCTCGTACCTCAAAAAAAGCGAAGCCGATAAGGCCAAGGAAATGGAAGAAAACGAAAAAACAGTAAAATAACAGCTATACCCCGAAGCAAATTCAGCTTCGGGGTCATATTTTACGCTAAAAATGTGTTGATTTACGCAAGCGTTCGCAAATAAATTTATTATTCTAAATAAAGAGCCAAACTGTCGTTATGCACAAACAACTATTTTAAAATTATGCAAACAACATAAAAAACAGCCTGTTTAGTGTAAGATAAAATTCCTTGATAACCCTTCGGTGTTTTTAGAAATAATAAACTTTTTTTAAAAAGTAAATAAGTAAGTGTTACAGCTTTTAATCCTCCATATATGAAAACCTTGTTAAGAACAGAGCTAAAAATGACGACATAGTAAAACAGGGTCGGCTTAACCGACCCTGACTTTAATTATCCAATACTTTAACTGCTACCGCGGTTATGTCGTCGTCCCTGCCGCTGCTTCGGCGCTTTATCGCCTCATTAACGACCGCTTTCGCGAGGTCCTGGCAAGTGTCGTTATCTTTAAATTTTCGGATAATATCCTCGAGCCATTTTTCGTCCCTGAGAGCCGCTCCGTCGGATACCATAACAATTACATCTCCTCCCGACAGCTTTACGCTGTCATTCGCAAAGTTTACGTCGCCTAAAATCCCTACTGGCAGGGATTTCAGGCTTTTTTTAATCAGCCTGCCGTTTTTCAGGATATAGGTAAACGGCGCTCCCGCCTTATTCAAGACGGCTTTTCCGCTGAACAAATCGAGTTTAACGAGGTCTACCGTAGAAAGGCTTTCGTCCTCGCTTTTTACCATCAGCGCGGAATTAACTACCCTGAGCGCGCAGTTTTCGCTCAGCCCCGCTTTTAAAAGCCTTGTCAGTATAGAAACCGTCATATTGCTGTCGACAGCCGCACGTCCGCCCGTACCCATACCGTCGCTTATCAGCGCGACAAACTCACCGAAGCCGTTCGAAAAGCAGTTAACACAGTCGCCGCAGAGCTTACCGCCGCCGCATACGTGCTGGTAAACGCCGACCTCAACATCATAAACGGGGATTTCGTTAAATACTATCCTTCGGCGATTCCCCGCCTCGGTAACAAGCGGAGTGTCGAAGCATCTTCCGCAAAGCGAGGAAATATCCCGCGTCAGCCTTTCTTTTTTCACGGGGATTTTTCCGACGGCAAGTTCGATCTCGACCGACATCCGCCCGTTCGTATCAACCATACATCCGCACTCGATCGGTACATATCCCTGACGGTGGAGGTACTCGTTTACCCGCGACGCGCAGTCGGCGTCAAAACTTTTATAACTTTCGATTTCCGCCGCCATATCTCCGAGGATTTCCGACAATCCCGAAAACTGTCCCGCTACCATCGAGCGTATCTGCGCTACTCTCGACGCCGCCTCGATCCCGCCGAGATAATCACGGTAGCCGCTGTTGACCGCGTCGGCGATCTCGATAGAACGGCAGCATTTTTTCGAGAACAGGCTCTCAACGTCGTTTTCCGTAACGAAGCCCTGCGTTTTAAGCGGAGAAGATAGCCGCGCAAAATCCTCCTCGGTAACAGTCCTCATACGCTCCCAGCAATAGCTCATCATCCCGCAGCTTTCGCATACCTCGTCAACCGCGCTTTTATACACGTACTCAACACTCGGAGCATAGAGCTTTTTGAGCTGGCGGCTTACGCTGTTAACACAGCCGCTGACATTACTCAGCGCGTTTGAGGCAAAATCCAGCCGCATTACGATAGAGTTGCGAAGCGACCGCTCCCCGCGCGAGTTTTCCCTCGGCAGGAAAATCGGCGTAATATAACGCTCGATATCCTTCGGCAGTACCATAAATACCGCCGAGGCGATTATTGTCTCGACAAACATCGGCAGCATAACCGCGTTATCCCCCGATGACAGCACCATAACCGCGTTGCAGATAACGAATCCCAGCGCTACGGACAGCTTGCCGTACGGGGCGAAAAGTCCGCCTATAAGCCCGCCGAAGCTATAGCCTCCGCATACAAACGCGAAGTTCACCGTACTCATTCCGAACACGGAGCCTGTAGCCGCTCCCGCAACCGCTCCGCCCGCCGCCGAACCGTACCGCGCGCATAACAAAATAATCAATACAGCAAGTATGCGTCCGATCGATACACCCTCAAACTCGATGCTCGCGAGCGATAAAACCGCGGCGCATCCGCTCATCACTAAGCACGCAAGCTCCGACTGAGAAAATGATGCGGGTCTTCTTCCCGACTCGGCTAAATAAATCGCCCTCGTAAAGAAATAAGCTGCCGCTCCCGCTACAAGCGCCTCAACCGTCACCTGCGACAAATCGCTTATCTTGCTCGTACTCACGAACATCAGCACTATTCCCGAAGCGAACACGGGTAAAAACGCCGCGGCGGGCGTATAAAGCGCGGTTTTTGAAATCAGCTTATAGTCCTCGACCATCCATCTCAGAAGTGCCGCGGATACCGTAACCGCGACATACCGAAAACAGCTTTCGGGCATTAAGATAACGTACCCGAGCGCCGTTCCGAATGTTGAGAAAAACAATCTCTTTCTCGGGACCGCGGCAACATAGCTCGCCCCAAACGGCGCCAGCGCTCCGAATATCCTCCCTCGGCAGATTATTATTCCGAGCAGCATATAGACGGCGTTCTCCACAAACAGCCTGACAAGCCTCTCGTCGCCGTTTACTCTCCTGAAAACAGTTTTCTCAGCTTTCATCTTTCAACTTCCTAACATTTTATTGTAGAAATAATTATAATCATCCGCCGTAAAATCTTTTGTCATAATATGGTGCGCAGAGAATTTTATTTTTCCGCCAATTAAACCGTTATTTGTTAGAATTGCATAAATATTACCACTGAATTTTGGCGAGTTTTTTCAGAGAAAATATGTTAGAATAAAAGAGTCAACAGTTACATAAGTTTCAGTAAATATGTAACTGAATCAAGGCAACTGAAAAGCAAGCTTTATTTTCGGTTGTGCGTTTATATTTTATTTTAAAGGAGGAATTATATGCTCAAAAAACTCTTATGTGTCATCCTATCTGTGCTTTTGCTCCTCTCCGTTTTAACGGTCGGAACCGTATCGGCAGCTGAGCGAAACGAAAAAAACGAATGGATGATCAAGTTCACCAACAACCTTAACTGGTCTGACATTTATGTTTACGCTTGGAAAGATAGCAGCAGTCTGACAGGCGATTGGCCGGGTTGGAAAATGCAAGATACTTTTATTGAAAAAGACATTAACGGCA
>CAJOHT010000013.1:18139-18560 GCA_905234305.1 uncultured Ruminococcus sp.
GATGCTGACGGCTTCGTTGTAAGTAACGGCAACGGCACCCAGACGAATAACATTACCAACTTTAATGTTGACGGTATTTGGGTAAGCAGCGAACAGGACAGCAACGGTCACTATATCGCGCGTGCTTGGGGCGACGGTTATTCACCGACAGCTTCTGCCACCAATGCACCGACCGAAGAGCCTACAGAGACTTCCACAGAATCCGTTACTAATCTTGTAACAGAAGAACCGACCGAAGTTGTAACTGAAAGCACATCTGCTGGCAACCAGAACGACAAAGGCGAGTGGATGATCAAGTTCACCAATAATCTTAATTGGTCTAACATTTATGTTTACGCTTGGAAAGATAGCAGCAGTCTGACAGGCGATTGGCCGGGTTGGAAAATGCAAGATACTTTTATTGAAAAAGACATTAACGGCA
>CAJOHT010000013.1:18575-19558 GCA_905234305.1 uncultured Ruminococcus sp.
GATGCTGACGGCTTCGTTGTAAGTAACGGCAACGGCACCCAGACGAATAACATTACCAACTTTAATGTTGACGGTATTTGGGTAAGCAGCGAACAGGACGACAACGGTTACTATATCGCGCGTGCTTGGGGCGACGGTTATCCGACAGAACCCACAACTGAAGGATCCGAAGAAATGGATACTTCTTCGGGAGTAAACATTATTGTTCCTAAGTCCTTAATACAAAGCAATAATTGGACTACTCCCTTGTACTGCTATGTATATGACGCTGTTTCGGGAGCAGCGGGTACGGTAGGAGGATATAGTTATACAAACGCTCTTTGGCCTGGACAGCAAATGAAATATGACGCTGAGATTGATTCGTATTATCTGCACTTAGATGAAAATAAATGTCTTGCAGCCCGTACAACAAAGGCTTCTAACGGTTTTCCGACTGATCAAGAAGAACCTGTTGAGAGCGATTTCAACTTAGCTAAATCTCAGAACACTCACGTTATTTTAAGCGATTCAAGTAGTAATAATCCAGGTGTTTCGCAGAACAATCAGTATCCTCGCACCTATGCTAACTACACACTCGATCTTAACGGAAAATCCCATAAAACTACAGTGCTTTCAGGCAGACCTGATGATACTAACTGGGTAGTTGTTGATAATAACGAAACAGAAACAACAGAAGCTCCTACAGAGGCTTCTACCGAGGAACCGACAGAACCTCAGACTGAGCCTCAGACAGATCCTAGCACTGACGACTACTATACAACATCAAACGGCACACAGATTGATCTTAAGGCGCAGTTTAATCGTGATGAAACTGACACGACGGATTTCGGAGTTAACGGTCCGTTCCAGAATCTCCAGATTTTAGGCGTACAGAAGAAAGAAACTGCTGACGGACAACACAGTATCAGATTTGTAGCTGTAGTTAAGGACGAAATTCTTCAGGACGCTGACGATTATGGATTTATCGCTATCGGCTCAAGCTC
>CAJOHT010000014.1:0-11510 GCA_905234305.1 uncultured Ruminococcus sp.
GTAGAAGGTACTCTCCCGCCTTGCCGGTGATTCCATATTTGCCGATGCGGGCTTTCTTCTGATAAGTATCCCACTCTTCCATGCCCGGAGTGTCTTTGTAACCTTCTAAAAAAGCAAGGATTCCGGAAGAAAAAACTGCCAGTTCGGCGAGCGTTTTCCCGCCCAGCCGGTCATGGCTGTTATCCCAAGAGAAATGCGGATCCATTAGGGTATAGGCCAATGTGGCCACATCCCCGGCGCACTGTGCATATAACCCTCTGAAAGCATCCTGCCCCCTTTTGGAAAGACTCGAAGCCATCTCCAGTATTTCAGGCACAAGGTCCTGAATATGCCCGACAGGGCTGTCGGCCCACAATGAATGATAACTCATAATCAAACACTTATGACTTCCAAACGACTACTATATGCTCTGAATCCCGTCATCATAACCTTTCCCTTCGTAATAAACGATCTCAAAGCCATGTTTCTTGCACCACTCACTCAGATAACTTTCGCATTCGAAATCCTGAGGAGTAGGCTCATAGTATTCCTCAGCCGTGCAGTACCAGTCAAACTCACCATTCAGGTATTCCTGCATGGATTCTTCGAAATAACATTTTATTTCATCGCAAGTTATGAACGGATTCTTGTCTGTCAGCATGCAAAGCCCCTTGTCTTCAGCTGTTAAGGAAGATGGTTTCAGTACAAAAGAAGCATCAAAGTGACATTCTACATAAATATTCTGAACTTCCCATGTTGAGAAACCTTCCCATGAAAACTCAACATTATGCGAAAGGAAATCTCTGACACCTTTCCGTTCGTTCCTGGACCAAATGGCTAGATTCTCCGATGAGTATAAGGTGAGAAATAAAGATGATAATCTTGTTGCCATCGTGGCTGAAAATGCGCATTCCTGGCTAATAATCCCGGCCAGTTCTTTTTCGGATGTATCGGGCAGAATATCTTCAATGACTCCGTTAAGGATGCATAGAAGGACACCACCTGCTGTTTGGCGGTCGACATAAGAAGACTCCATCAGCGCTTTGTAGGACTCAAACGGATGCGTTTTAATGTATTCCGGTCCATTCTTCTCAATCAATCCCTTGAGTATTTCTACGATTCTCTCATCCATCTTTTGTGTTTTTATCAAACAATCCTCGTATTTCTTTGTTCATAATTTGTCACATTCTGGTAATGCAAATGTCGGAATAAAAAGTATTTCGGACAAATCTTTGCAAATTGTTCGTCATATAAGTAGATTCGTTTTATCTTTGAAAACGGTCCTGGAGGGCTTTCAGAGCCCGAAAAAAGTTCGATAATTTAGATGGGTAGTCTACACAGTATTGAAAACCAGTCATAAACGGCTGGTTTTTTGCTTTGTTTGCTATTGACACGACCCCCAAACCCCTAGCTCGGGCACGTATCAGGCCGTTTTCCCGTCCGCGCAAGGAAAAATCCGTTGCTCGGACACGGAAACAGGGTGTTTGGTGCCACCCCTCGCCGCCTTTACTGTGTGAAGTTTCTACCAGATACACAGACCGTTTCCTGTTCCAGTGCAATCCGCTCATGGCAATCGCGAATGCGTTCCTGAACATCGGTGTAATGAAGAAATTCTAAATCAGAATCTGGGAAAGGCTTAGTTTGGGCACGAAGTGGACGCCGTCCTTGCGATAGTATTTAAGGTCTGACGGTTCGCCGGGTACCAGAAAAATCCTTTCCGAAGGTTTTCCGATGGCAATTACGGCAATTGGATCAAGCGGGAGTGCGAGAGCCTCCCGCATTTCTTTTTTGTCAAAATTAAGGATGAATATGCCGCCAAGGCCCATCTCCGTGGCTTTGAGAAGGATACTCTGTCCGGCTATGCCAAGGTCGATGTCGACGACACGGTCTTCTGGGACTGCACTGCAAATGACGATGTATGCTTGCGGCTCCATCCCCTCATGAGGAAGATGCTCCTGGGGGAGTGCGGCGCCAAGCTTTATAAGGGGAAGAACCTTGTGTGCATCGGCGGTAACAAGCCTGTAGCGAAGAGGCTGTCGGTTCATGCCAGATGCGACAAGGGGGGTAACGGAAACAAGCTCCCGCAGTTCTTCTTCTGATACTTTGCGCGCGGAATCATATCCCCTGTAACTGCGGTTGCGCTTGAGCAGTGAATCCAGCGAGGGACTGCTGCGCCTTACTACCTTTTTCTGCTGCGCCAGTTCCTCCTGGCGCCTTTCCAGATAATTGTCTGCCATTATTATGCCTCCTGTGAGACCGTTTTAGCTATCTTTTCTATGTTAAGGCTGCGTGCCGATGCATCGATGATGTCCTTGTAAACTCCTCCCTTCCTGTAGACCTCGTCAGGGTCTCCGGACTGCTCTACGCGGCCTTTCTGAAGGGCATATACCAGTTCGCTGTCAATTATCTGGGAGATATTGTGCGAGATGATGATTACCGTGCGGCCTTCCTTGATTGCGTCGATGGAATTCTTGATCTGCTCTGTAGCAATGGCATCAAGGCTGGCTGTGGGCTCATCAAGGAATATGATGGGCGGGTTCTTGAGGAACATGCGGGCAATGGCGATGCGCTGCTGCTGGCCGCCGGAAAGGTCCGACGCCTTGTTCCGGAACTGTTTGGGAAGAGCCATTATCTGGTCATAGATGAATGACTTCTTTGCCGCTTCCACAACTTCTTCATGAGTGGCATCAGGTTTTCCGTAAAGGATGTTCTCTTCTACGGTACCGTCAAATATATGGTTTTTCTGGAGCACCAGGCCCACGTTGTCACGGAGGAATCTGGTATCATATTCCCGCAGGTCCACGCCGTCAAGGGTTATCGTGCCCTTCTGCGGTACGTAGAACTTGTCAAGGAGATTAACTATCGTACTCTTGCCTGCTCCTGAAAGGCCTACCAGCGCCGTAATCTTTCCGGGTTCTATGACCATGTTTACGCCGAAGAGGGCCTGGTTGCCGTTGGGGTATGTGAAATCCACGTCCTTGAGTTCGAACCTGCCGTGAATCTTCTCCGGCCTGTAGTTTCCGCTGGGTTCGACTTCGCCGTCGGAGTCAAGGATGCTGAAGAAGCCTTCGGCATAGATGAGGGCGTCGTTGACGTCGTCGAAGATGCGCTGGAGCTGGGTGATGGGGGCGATGACGTTGGAGAACAGCATCACATGGTACATTATCTTGCCGATGGTCATTCCCGGATATTCGATGAGGACCAGATATGCCGTGAGAATAATCACAAGGACGGTTCCGACCTGCTTTACAAAGCTCTTGATGCCGTTGAAATAGAAACTCACCCGGCGGGTCTTGACCTGATTCGCGGTTACCTGGTTCTGGAGCTCGAGTTGCTTCCCGGCCTCGATTCCTTCCCTGTTGAAGGACTTTATGACATTGATGGAGTCAATGATGTTCTTTATTCCCTGGCTCTTGGATTCCATGTAGCCGCGCATCTCGCGTCTCCAGCCCTTGAGCCTTTTTGCCTGCCGATATGTAATCCAGAAATAAACAGGCACGATTCCAAGCGCGACGAGGCCCACATAGACGTTGGCTGCGAACATGAGAATCAGTGCCAGGAGGGCGCTGGTGAAAAGGGGGAGAAGGTCGATGAAAAAGTTCTGCACCGTCCTTGACAGGCTGCTTACGCCCTGGTCAATCCTTGCCTGGACCTTGCCGGTGGAGTTCTCATCGGCAGAGAAATATGCCATCCTGAAAGTGAGGACCCTTTCGATGACGCTTTGGGAAAGGTCCCTGGATACGAAGATGCGCATCCTTTCGCCGTAGTAGTTCTGAGCAAATGTAATAAGGGCCGACAGGACCTCCTTCCCAAGCAGGACTATTGAGATGACGGTGAGAATCTTTGCCGCCTGTGCCCAGGTGAAATCCGTACCGATGAGGGCGTTGATGGCGTCCACCGTCTTGTCCAGGACGATGGCGTTGACCTGCTGCATGAGCGAGCCCACAAGGGTGAGCAGCAACGTGATGGCTACAAGGATGCGGTACGGCTTTACGAAAGGCCGTATTTTCTTGAAAAGTTCGAGAAGGTTCATTTCTTGACCGGGTCGCAGGTGAGGCCTACTCCCAGTTTCTTGAACACCTTGCGGTCCACTTCGCCCAGCATTACCGTGCAGTGCATCTGGCAGCCTTCAAGCTGGGGAAGGCATGCGAGAGCCTTGCGGCAGTTCTCATCTGTGGTGCTGAGTACGGAAAGGGCAATGAGGACTTCGTCCGAGTGGAGCCGGGGATTTCTTCCGTGCAGGTAGGTCACCTTGGTTTCTTGAATGGGCTGAATCATGCTCTGCGGAATCAGCTTTGTCTGGTGGTCAATGCCTGCAAGGTGCTTTGTGGCATTGAGGATAAGGGCGGCGCTGGGACCGAGCAGGGGACTGGTCTCGGCGGTGATGAGGGTTCCGTCGGCAAGCTCGATTGCTGCCGATGCCTTTTCGGATATTTCCTTCCTGACCTTGGCTGCAACAGTACACAGGCGGTAGTCCGTCGTGATGCGTGCCTGTTTCATCAGCAGGGATATCTTGTTCACTTCTTCGTCGTTGCCGTCGCCTGCCGCAAGGCGTCCGAGGGCGGTATAGTAACGGCGGATGATTTCGTGGCGGGCGGCATCGCAGCAGGCGTCTTCATCGGCAAGGCAGTATCCAATCATGTTTACGCCCATGTCGGTGGGGGACTTGTATGGATTCTCGCCGTAGATGCCTTCGAAAAGGGCGTTGAGGACGGGGAAAATCTCGATGTCGCGGTTGTAGTTGATGGCCGTGGTTCCGTATGCCTCAAGATGGAAGGGGTCAATCATGTTCACGTCGTTGAGATCTGCGGTTGCGGCCTCATAGGCGATGTTCACGGGATGCTTGAGGGGGAGGTTCCACACCGGGAAGGTCTCGAACTTGGCATATCCGGCCTTGATGCCGCGTTTCATCTCCTGGTAGAGCTGGCTCAGGCACACTGCCATTTTTCCGCTGCCGGGGCCGGGAGCCGTCACAACTACCAGCGGGCGGGTTGTCTCAACATAATCGTTCTTTCCGTAGCCGTTATCGCTTACGATAAGGTCAACATCGGTGGGATAGTTGGGGATAGAGTAGTGATGATAAACTTTAATACCGCTTGCTTTAAGCTGATTCTCAAACTTAACCGCGGTAGGCTGTTCGGCATATCGGGTAAGTACGACCGACTCAACACAGAGTCCTCTGCTTCTGAATATGTCGATAAGTCTCAGCACATCCAAGTCATAGGTTATGCCTAAATCGCCGCGAACCTTATTCTTCTCGATATGGTCGGCGTTAATGACGATAACGATCTCCGCCTCATCCTTAAGCTGCATAAGCATCTGCAGCTTAGAGTCGGGTTTAAACCCAGGCAGTACGCGCGAGGCGTGGTAATCGTCGAATAGCTTGCCTCCGAATTCGAGGTAGAGCTTATCGCCGAATTCGCCTATCCTGTCCCTGATATGCTGCGATTGAGTTTCAAGATACTTTTCATTATCAAAACCGATTTTCATAATCCTGCCTCCTGAAAACAAATACAAAATTATTATAACACAAATCCCGACAGAAAATAAAGAAAAATGACAAAATTTTAATATTTTCCACTTCCCGTTTCCCACTAAAAAAGGGGGTGACAAATTATATATTATGGTGTATAATATTGGTGAATAATTACCTTAGGCGATACGCTGGGGTAATAAAAAATTTCAAGGAGGATAAAAATGAAAAAGGTATTTAAAATTACAGCGGTTGTTATGGCGCTGGCGCTCGTTATCTCGGCTTTCGCTTCGTGCGGCGGAGGCGGCGGTTCCGTTAGCGGCGAAACCAAGACTTGGGGTAATATCACCGTACTTGTTCCCGAGGGAATGACGCTTAAGGGCGGAGATGTTCTTAATAAGGAAGATCCCGATAAGCTCACTATCTCCAAGAACGATAATGCGATGAATTACTTCCTCATTACTGTTTCTGACAGCGAGGATAACGCTAAGTCAAATGTTGAAACTACCCGCAGTATGAATAAGGGCTGCAAGGATGTTTCGGTTGAGACTGAAGGCGCTAAATGGACGGGTGTTACCTATGATTATTCGGGTACAAAGGTGTTCCAGATTTACGCTAAGGTTGACGGACGTGTTGTTACTGTTCAGAGCTATGGTTTTGAAGCGGATTCCGATACTTCAAAGGCTGTTCTCGGTTCATTAAAGATAGCGGCTAAATAAGCTAATAGTTGATAATTATAAGGCAGAAACGTCAAATTACTGACGTTTCTGCCTTTTTATATTTTTGAAAATTTTTTAATTCTTACCTTTTAATTCTTAATATCAGTATTCGTCATACAAAAAATCCGCCCAGTAATACTGGCTCATATACTCGTTTTGGTAAGAGTTTACGGCGCCCGCGTCAAGCTCCTTGAAGCGGTAATAGTCGCAGTCGAGCGTCTCTACGTTTACGGCTAAAGCGTTGTAGCTTTTTACAATAGCGCTTTCGGCGCCGATTTTCTTAAGGCTTTTTATCATAGCCGCGATAAGCGTTTGCAGGTAACTCTGCTGTTTCTTATCGTAGGGCTCGTCCTCGAAAAGCGCCGCGGCGATTTCACGCGTAGAGCAGGAGCTTCCGTGACGGTGGACGAGATAGGCGAAAATCTCCTTTGAACGGCTTCTTTCAAAATGTACGTTTTTGCCTTCGGGAGTAAATACGTCGAAATTGCCGAAGCATTGTACTCTTAAAAGCGAGTTGTCCTTTGGGATAACGGGGAAGCGCAGGTCGTTAAGCTCGCTTTCTACAGCTTCTTTAGTGACAGGCTTCATAATATAACCGCTGGCGTGCAGGCGCATAGCGTCGCCCGTGTATTCGGAAAAGCCCGTTACAAAAATTATATTCATCTTGGGATTAATCTTTTTAAGCTCGGCGGCGAGTTCGACTCCCGTCATACCGCTCATATGTATGTCGAGAAAAGCAATGTCACAGCCGTTTTTCTTAGCGTCCTCAAGCAACTCGTCAGGATATTCAAACGAAACCGTTTCCGCGTCGGGTTTAGCTTCATTTACGGCTGTCTCAAGCATTTGGAGCATTAACGGTTCGTCATCAACACATAGTATTCTCATTATTTTTCTCCTTTATTATTCTTTTTTGGAATCATAATCTTTGCTGTTGTACCTTCGCCGATTACGCTTTCAATTATAACTTCGGCACCGCACATTTCTTTAAGACGGCGCTTTATATTATCCATACCTATATGAGAGCGTCCGTCGTCCTTTTTTTCGTTGATGTTAAATCCAACGCCGTCGTCCGAGACTGTTACCTCATATGAGTTATCGTTTTCTTTAGTGGCGATCGTGAGCGTGCCTCCGCCTTTTTTCTTGCTTAAGCCGTGTTTTACGGCATTTTCGGCGAGAGGCTGGATCGTAAGCTGAGGCAGTTCAAAATCAGTCGCCTGAATATCGTATTCTATGTTGAGTTTTTTACCGAAACGCAGTTTTTCGATGTATAAGTATTTTTTTAAATGTTCCAGTTCCTTTTCAAAGGGTATCGGAGTTGTCTGCTTTAAGGAGTCCATATTGCCCCTTAGGTACTGCGCGAAAGTTATAGTCGCTTTGTTGGCGGTATCGGGGTCTAGTTTACAGAGCATAGCTATTGAGCTTAACGCGTTGTACATAAAGTGAGGCTGGATTTGGCTGACCATTACTCTGACCTTGGACTCGTAAAGCTCCTTTTCTGCGGCGATAAGCGCCTGCTCGCGTTTAGCTACGACTACGCCGAATATAAGTACGATTGAAATCATCATAGCGGCGAATTCCGTTGTAAGCCCGTAGGAGTACCCCGTAATAAACTGGTTGGCTACTGGTATGAGTACGAACGAGGCAGTAATAAGCCTCTCTTTTACGGGTGTTTTTGAGATAATAAAGCCTATTATAACTATTATAAGTCCTATCGCTAAGTAGGTCTGGCTCCACATAAACAGCGGTTCGCGGTGATATACACCCTCGCTGTCTACGCTGAAAAACAGCGGCACAAAGAAGTTTATAATACAGGAAACAAGCGTCGGGATAAGAAGGATGTTCATAATATAATTCGCTAAGTTACCGAACTTTCCCTTAAGCTCCAGAGCCGTAAATACATACCGCCATAAAAAGAATATGAGCATTGTCGAACCAGTGTAGTTTAAGATATTGACGACGGTATTCAAGTCTTTTAGTTCCTTTATGCCCTGAACAATCCAGCAACTAATGTCCGTAAAAAGTACGAATGAGGTGGCGGATATTAGCAGAGCGAAGGTGCGGGTGTATTCGCTGAAGCCTTCCTTATCCTGAGCGATACTGTACAAAAGCACGGTACATACCGCCATACTGACTATATCGGCGCCAAGATTGAAAACAGAGGTGTTCGCCATACCTGAAAAGCCCCTGATACGGCACATCACAATCGAGCATACGGTAAGAATAAGGGATATGATAAAGCACAGCTGAGTTACCCATTTTTGTCTGTTCCAAAAATCGTTTATCTTCGATACGATATCCACGCACTCACTCTCCTTTTTGAATATATCGTTAGTATATCATTAAAGCGTAAAAAATAAAAGATTTTTTTATCCTGACGGTATTAACACTTGAACGGGAAATAAGTGTATGTTATAATTATTTCAAAAATTATCAGGAGGAAAGATTATGAACAGTAAAGTATTAAAATCAGTATCCGCTTTATTCTTAGCGGGAATAATGATTTCGTCAGCCGCGGGATGCTCAGCGGGCAATCAGGCTCAGCCTACCGAGGCGGCGAAAACTTCGGCAACCGAGGTTATAAAGGAAACAAAGGCTAAGGACGCGCTTTCTTACTGGAAGAAGGACGCTCCTCTTAAGAAAAAGCTCGTTAAGTATATTGAGAGTGTCACCGATAAGGGCGGCGATGATTTTATCCCTGTTGAGGATCGTATCGCCGTATTTGATATGGACGGAACTCTCTGCTGTGAGACCGACCCCGGGTATTTTGATCACAAGCTCCTCTACCACCGCGTAATGGAAGACCCCGCCTACAAGGATAAGGCGAGCGATGAGGAAAAGGCTGTCGCCAAGGAAATCAAAAAGTATTTTGAAACGGGCGAATATCCCGAGGGAATGGACGTAAAGCACGGCAAGGCTGTAGCTTCCGCGTTCAAGGGAATGACTGTCGAGGAGTTTGACGCCTACGTAAAAAAATACAGAAAAACTCCTATGGAAAGCTATACTAACCTGACTAATGGTAAGGCGTTCTATAAGCCTATGCTTCAGGTTGTTGATTATCTTATCGCTAACGATTTTAAGGTCTATATCGTAAGCGGTACCGACCGCCTTATTACCCGCGGACTTGCCGAGGGCATTGTAAATATTCCGCTCAGTCAGATGATCGGTTCCGACGAAAACCTAGTTTCAAGCAATCAGGGTAAAGAGGACGGATTGGAATATACCTATGAGCAGGATGATAAGCTCGTTACAGGCGGCGAATTCCTTATTAAAAACCTTAAGATGAATAAGGTAAGCGTAATCGCTCAGGAAATCGGACAGCAGCCCGTACTCGCGTTCGGCAACAGCTCGGGCGACGCTGCTATGGCTAACTATACTATCGGCAACAATAAGTATAAGGCGGGCGCATATATGCTATGCTGCGACGATACAAAGCGTGAGAACGGCAACCTTGAAAAGGCTGAGAAAATGCGTACTACCTGTAAGGAAAACGGCTATACCGCCGTTTCAATGAAGGACGACTGGACAACTATCTACGGCGAGAATGTAACTAAGAAGTAAGATAGGGGTTGTGATGCAGGATGTAGGATTTAGGAGCTTTCCAAATTCCGCTTCCAGCTTAAACGATTGTGAAATATCTTATTCAAACTGATGTTTTCTATTGACATTTTTAAAAAAGCGATTTATACTATTACCACGTTGCAACGCTAAAGTGTAAAAATATTAACTTTGTTTAAGGAACAGTTATGAAAAGAACTCTTAATTCTAAAAACAACTTCAGCTTTACATTTAACTTTACTTGGTTTTATGCAAGTAGGGTTAATTTGCTATGCTGATGAATGAGGATTAAGATTAGTTAATCAACATTGGGTGTGGCTCATTAACCGTGAGCTACACCCTTTTTTTTTCAGAAAGGCTATGAAAACTATGAAAAACTATTACCAAAAAGAAATTGAAACAGCCTCTTACGAGGAAATCCGAAAAATCCAGAACGAAAAAATTGTAAAGCAGGTTCGTTACGTTTACGATAATGTACCTTATTACCGCAATTTAATGGAGAAAAAGGGAGTAAGTCCCGAGGATATCAAGAGCGTGGACGATATAAAGAAGCTACCGTTCCTTACTAAGGACGATTTAAGAGAGGCCTATCCCTACGGACTTCTCGGTACTGACCTCAAGAACTGCGTACGTATCCAGTCAACCTCGGGTACTACGGGAAAGCGCGTAGTAGCTTTCTATACTCAGAAGGATATCGATATGTGGGAGGAATGCTGCGCAAGAGCGATCGTCGCCGCTGGAGGAAGCGCTGAGGACGTTGTCCAGGTATGCTACGGCTACGGCCTCTTCACGGGAGGCCCCGGGCTTAACGGAGGTTCACATAAGGTCGGAAGTCTGACTCTGCCTATGAGTTCGGGCAATACCGACAGACAAATCCAGTTTATGATGGATTTAGACGCGACTATCCTATGCTGTACTCCTTCCTATGCCGCTTATATCGGCGAGTCACTGGCTGAGCGGGGCTATAAGCCCAAGGATAATAAGCTCAAGGCTGGTATCTTCGGAGCGGAGCCTTGGACTGAGGAAATGCGTCAGGGTATCGAGAAAAGCCTCGGCATAAAGGCTTATGATATCTACGGACTTACCGAAACCTCGGGCCCCGGAGTAGCTTTCGAGTGTGAGGAACAGACGGGTATGCATATTAACGAGGACCATTTCTACGCCGAGATAATCGACCCCGATACGGGCGAAGTGCTTCCCGAGGGGGAGAAGGGCGAGCTTGTATTCACCTCGCTCGATAAGGAAGGTTTCCCGCTTTTAAGATACAGGACTAAGGATATCTGTATTCTTTCCCGTAAGAAATGTTCCTGCGGAAGGACTCACGTAAAGATGACTAAGCCGCTGGGACGTTCCGACGATATGATGATTATTCGCGGTGTTAACGTATTCCCGAGCCAGATCGAGGCTGTGCTTCTTAAGGAAGGCTACCCGCCCAACTACCAGATTGTAGTTGACCGCGTTAACAATTCCGATACATTCGATATTTACGTTGAATGTACTCCCGACAGGTTCTCGGATAAAATTTCCGATATGCAGGCTCAGGAGAAGAAACTAAACCTTGCTATGCGTTCAATGCTTGGCATAGGTCCGAAAATCCACCTTGTCGCTCCGAAAACAATCGAGCGCTCCGAAGGTAAAGCCGTACGTGTAATAGATAAGCGTAAGCTGCATTAATAAATCAACAGGAGGTAAATTATGGCTATAACACAATTATCCGCGTTTTTGGAGAATACATCAGGCACGCTTTATGACGCGCTTTGCGCTGTTACAGAGGCGGGAGTTAA
>CAJOHT010000014.1:11558-16185 GCA_905234305.1 uncultured Ruminococcus sp.
ATCGTATCCGATATCGAAAAGACTAAACAGGCGTTAAGCGCCGATACTATCGTAAAGGAAACGCCCGTTATCGCTGCTTTGATGAGCGACAGAGCGGGAGCGCTTAAGGATATTTTGAGCGTATTGAAAAGCGAGAATATTAATATTGAGTATGTCTACGCTTTTACGGGTACGTCTCAGGGCGAAGCCTATGTCGTATTAAGGGTCGATGAGGTAGAAAAAGCAGAGAAAATACTTAAAGAGAACAATATTAAAACGCTCAGCGATGAGGAGTTTTTGAATTAAGAATTAAAAGCATTAAGAATTATCGGGAAGACGACGGTATGATTATGATTTAACCGCCGTCTCCCGATTTTTTGTTTTGAATAACCCTATATCCTATATCAGATTTCCTATTGCTTTTCGTGTATGTATTTGATAAAATATAATCGGATAAAAATTTTGTGAGAACGAGGTGTTTTTATGAAGGATATAACGGTTAAAACCGTAAGCGTGCTATGCGCTTTAATGCTATGTCTGACGGTTGTGTTCTCGGCTGTACCGAGCGCTTTCGCGGCGACGGTTTATCTGCGCGGAGAGTTCAACGGCTGGGAGGCTCCCGCCGATTACGCGATGACCTTGGACGGCAACGGACATTACACAATAACAAAATCCCTGAAAAAGGGCAGCTATCAATATAAGGCTGCTTCTCAGGACTGGAGTACCTTCCAGGCTCCTAAGGATGGCAACGAAACGCTTACCCTGCACAGTGATTGCGACGTTACCTTCGTTACATTTTCGTCAGATAACGGTGAAAATATGATTCAAGCCTATCCTCATTCCTCGCTTGAGGCTGACGTCAGCAAGGTCGTCCTGAGGTCTAAATGGATGGAACACGACGACCTTGTACTCGTTGAGAAGAGCGGAAAGGTAAGCTACCAGAGCGTAAAATCCTCTTATCCCGACTCCGCTTACTGGAATATTATCTCTGACGGCAGCTCATCTTTTTATCTTCAGAACAATTCTACAGGCAACTACGCCTCTTTAAGCGGCAGCGACGTTGTGTGCGTATCCTCAAAAAGCGGTAATACAAGCTGGAAGGTCGATACCTCGACAGGCTCGGCGCGCTTTATTAACACTACGAATGATAAGGCTGTTATAAATATCGAAAAACTTGGCGGCAACGCCCAGGCTTCCGATGTTCCGCTATACTTTACAAGCTCTCAGTGGGGCTTTGAGTTCAACTCGTACGATTATACCCTGAAGCCCGATAAGGTTATCGACGCGGGCTATAACGCCTACGCGGACTCCGCTACCTCGATTACATCCTATGCGTCAGGCTCGCCGAAAACTTGGACTCAGTCAAAGAACCTCTCGTCCTATCCCGTATTTAAGGCGGCGAACTCACCGCTTGCGGCGGCTGTATATAACCTCACGCTCGAGGAAGCGGTAAAGAGTATCAATACCGACAGCTACGGCGAGGTTTTCTATACGGGCACTAACTGGCAGAAGGTCTGGACCCGCGATACCGCTTTATCTAACCTCTACTCACTCGCGTGGGTATTCCCCGAAATCAGCTATAACTGCGAACGCGAGAAAATCAAAAAAAGCGGAGATGTTTCCGTATTCGAGCAGGATACGGGTACAGGCGGCTCTTATCCCGTATCTACCGACAAAATCATAACAATGCTCTCTGTATGGGAGACTTATCTCGCCGACGGCGACGAGGATCATTTAAGCTATTTCTATGATGTCTGCAGCAATACCATAAAGCAGGACATGAACGTCGCTTACGATAATGACGCGGGACTTTTCCGCGGCGAAACCTGCGGACTCGACTGGCGCGACCAGACTTATCCCGACTGGACAAGTGAAACCTACGACAGCGGACTAAGCGCTATTGCCGAGAGTAAAACAGCCTCGGTCAACGCTATCTACTGCCGTGTTCTCGAGATTATGAGCAAGGCGGCTAAGGTACTCGGTAAGGGAGAAGAAGCCGAGCAGGCGTGGGCAAAAGCGGCTAAGGACTTAAAAGCTAAGATAAGCGAAAGGCTATGGAATAAAGACCTCGGCTTGTACTCGTCCTGGGAATATCCCGAGTATATGGGAAGTCCTCTTGCATGGAAAGCTGATGTACTCGGCAACGGATTTGCCCTTTGGTTCAATTTGGGAAGCGACTCTCAGCTTGACGGAATTTGCGAGAACTATCCTCTCGTACCTTACGGAGCCGATACCGTTTATCCCCAGAAGCAGGGTAAATTAAAGAACGCCGATAAGATTTACCATAACTTCGGAATATGGCCTGGATGGGATTCCATCCTTATGGTCGGAGCGGGTTATCATAATAATAAAGCTCTCGCCGAGGAAATCTTTAATTCCAACGTCCGCGGAGCGGCTACCTCTTTAACCCAGAAGGAAGTTATAAACTACCGTACGGGCGAAGGCGTAGAGTCCGACCAGCAGCTCTGGTCGATCGCTGGAACTCTCGCGGGCTATTATCGGGTAATGTTCGGTATGAATTATGACGAGAACGGAATTACCTTTAACCCCTATATCCCGAACTGGATGCAGGGACCGTTCGAGCTTTCTAACTATAAATACAGAAACGCTAAGCTGACAATTAAACTCTCGGGCGAAGGCGATAAGGTAAAATCCTTTAAGGTCGACGGTAAGTCCGAGGACGCCGCCTCATACGTTTTCCCGAATAACTCTACAGGAAGCCATACAATCGAAATCGTTATGGAGAAAAGCGGTACCGAGTATAAGATAAATAAATCCGAGGATAACCTCGTTGTATGTCCCGAAATGCCGACTATGAGCTATTCTAACGGCAAATTAAGCTGGACTGAGAAGAGCGGACTTACCTATAAGCTCTGGACGGGCAAGGATTATGTTCCCGTAAGCGGCGGAAGCTGTAACGTTGACACAAGCGTTTACGGCTGTTACAGTCTTGTGGCTGTTTCTTCCGACGGAGTATGCTCGGAAATGAGCAAGCCAATCGTAGTAAGTCCCGACCGTATTAAGATTGAGGCTGAAAACGGTACGGTATCCGACAGCAGCCTTATCTCCAACGGTTATGTTATCGACAAAAAGTCAAAGAGCGCTAAGCTGACCCTCAGCGTGAATGTCAAGAAAGCGGGAAGATATCAGCTAAGCGGTATTTATAATAACGCGGGCGACGCTACCTCGGGCATAAGCTGCGGCATTCGCTCGGTTTATGTTGACGGAGTTGATAAAGGCTCGCTCGTATTCCCCGAAGTCAACAGCGCCCGTAAAAACCAGACCAGTACCCACCTTACTCTCGACCTCGAAAATGGTACGCATACCGTTAAGATTTTCTACGATACCGCTAACTGGTACGACAGAAATATGAGTATCAGCCAAAATAACGTGGAGTATAATTACTTTAATTTTGACTTTACGGGAGAAATCGCCGAGGAGCTGACCGAGTCTACCGAACCGACGACCGAGGCTACCGAGCCTTCTACCGAGGTAACAGAAGCGACAACCGAGGCTACCGAGCCTTCTACTGAGGTAACAGAAGCTACTACCGAGGCGACTGAGCCCGCTACCGAGGTAACGGAAGCTACTACCGAAGCTGCAGAGCCCGCTACTAAGCCTGAAGAAAGTACAACGGTTGCTACCGAACCCGCTGAAGATACAACCTCAGCGGATATGACAATCCCCGAAAACTACACCTTATTCTACCAGCCGTCATCCGACCAGCTTGCGGCGAACTATACCTACAAACTGCTTGTGAAACCCTTTGACGGTGAAGCGATTGAGTATACCTTTGAGCCCACCGAAGCGTCTAACATCTTTAAGACAACAGTTCCTAATTTCTGCGACGACGTTGAGCAGTTAAAGTTCGAGGTATATGACAAAGACGCGTGGATTTGCGAGAACGCTTTCACTAACGCTAAGCTGAGCGATTATACAGGCAAGTACGTAAGCTCTGACGGTTCGGTGAATCTGGAACCAGCCGCGGAACCTGTTACGGAGCCTTCTACCGACGTAACTCAGCCTGCTACTGATAATACGACTCAGCCCGAAATTACCGAGCCTCAGACGGTTGAAACTACCCCCGATACTTCGACAGTCACTAAAAAGAAGAACCCCGTAAAGGTAACTGCTAAGAAGAAGTCGGTTAAGCTCAAAAAACTTAAGAAAAAGGCTCAGAAGGTTAAACTCTTTAAGGTAACTGACGCTAAGGGCAAGGTGATATATACGCTGATAAAGAGCGGTGTTTCAAAGAAAATCCGCAAGCTCGTTAAGATTAATTCTAAGGGTACCGTTATAATAAATAGATGGAAAAAAGCGAAAAAAGGTACCTATACGATTAAGGTTAAAATCACTGCCTCGGGCAACAGCACTTACAGCAAGAAATCCATAAGCAAAAAAGCTAAGATTAAAGTTAAATAGTATAGAAGGAGCGGCTCGTTTAGTTCGAGCCGCTTTTTTGATGAGTGGTAAGTGAAAAGCGGGAAGTGGAAAGTGGTAAGTGGAAAGTGGTAAGTGGTAAGTGATAAGTGAACTATGCAAAATATTGACAAAAATTGCTGACATTTATAATGCGTTGTGTTATAAAGCTCACCACCGCGAGCGCGGGAGCTACGGTAGTAGTGAGAAATACCGAGCCGAGCTGTTC
>CAJOHT010000015.1 GCA_905234305.1 uncultured Ruminococcus sp.
TTGCACATGAGTTAGGACATTCTCGTGATCGTTTTTGGGGTCTAATAGATGATGATAAAGATATCTGGTTTATAACTAAAGATGGAGATCCCGTTATTACAGCTGAGATTTCAGCAACACATACTGAAAACCTCATTAGAAAAGAGCATGGTATTAATCTTAGAACTCATTATGTTTATAATACCCTTAACGAGCCCGATGAAGGAGAAATTGTTGATTCTAGTGGAAGAAGTCTATACTATGATGTGTCTGGCAAAAGGAGAAGAAATCATATAATAATTAATACTAATGAAAGATATAAATATTAAGTCCAAACCAACTATCATACTTTCGATTATTTATGCTTGCATTTTACTCCATATCCCAAATATCATTAATTCGCAAAATATTCTGAAAGAGAGCGGCCCTCATCTTATTAAATCTGATGGCTTATTTGATTTACTTTCTAAGGCAGAAAGATATTCGAAATATGACTACAATGGTTCAAAGAAAAAAAGAAAAGATTATGCATATAACGATGAAATCCGTCGTTATATAATATCTGATTCTTTGGAAAATAAGATTTGGTGTTGTGATACTATATATGTCCTTTCAACATATTATTCTTATAGTACATATCCTGTCCTATGTACATCGCATTCGACTCTGACACCACCTTTCAAATAGTACGATAATTAAATCTTTAAAGCAGGTACTGAGATTACTACGAGAAGAGATACGATAAATGAAAGTAAAGCGTAAATCTCAACGAGTGTTACGGATACCATCGCTTTGGAAAAGTTTCTGTCGTCCTTAGCGCTCATAGCGATACCTGAAACAGCAGCACGTCCCTGCGCAAAGCCTGAAACCATACCGCCGATACCGATTGCGAGAGAAGCGCCTAAAAATGCGAGTCCCTGCGCGATTGAAGGTACTGCACCGCCTAATACGCCGCAGTTAACAAGAATAAGGAAGCCTACGATAAAGCCGTAAAGTCCCTGCGTACCAGGAAGAAGAGTTAAAACTAACATCTTACCGAATTTAGAAGAGTCCTCGGAAAGAACTCCCATAGAAGCCTGCGCGGCACCGCCAACGCCCTTAGCTGAACCGAAGCCCGCGAGCGCTGTCGCGATTGAAGCGCCTACAAGCGCGAAAAACATACCGTTTGTGAACATATTATTTGTCCTCCTTAATTTTTATGTATTTACTTTTAAGCGAGAATGGCTCAAATTCTTCTCCGCCGCCCTCGTAAAATTTACTGAACATTTCAACGTACTGCAATCTCATAGTATGTACATATGAGCCCAGCGCGTTAAGACCAATATTAATAGCGTGACCTACAAGCATAATAACGACCATAAATACTGTTCCGACAATTCCTTTACCGAACATCGTCGCAAGCATATTGAATACCTGCGCCATAACGCCTGTAGTAAGCCCCAATGCTAAAAGTCTCGAATAACTCAGCAAGTCGCTGATATAACTTGTAACATCATATAATGAAGCAAGTCCTCCTATAACCTTGCCGAAGCCTTTTTTATTACGTCCCTGGGTCAGGACAAGTCCTTCCGCGCTTGCTATCGCGATACCCGCTCCGATATAAAGAATCATCGGCGAAGTAGCCATACCGACCGCTAATACAGCGAATCCGACAAGCATAAGCATCCAAAGTCCTGTGTCAAAAAACGCTCCGCCGTAATCCTTTTGCTTAAGACAAATATAGAATTTACAGCCCATTCCGACAAGAATATGAACTAAACCAAATGCTATTGATATAACCATAAGCAATAGCGCGTCTTTTTGCGGGTCAAGTGTAGACCAAGGTAGTATATCCGCCATTGTAAGATTTGCGTCCGTGAAGTAATTATACAGTACAGCGGGCGCATCTCCGAAAATACTTCCGAAAATAAGTCCCCAGAAAAATGTGGACACACCGCAATATTGGAACAGTTTTAGATTATTCCTCATTTGAGTATCGGGCATGAATATTTAATAACCATCAAAAGTCCGTATCCCGCGTCAGAGAACATCATTCCGAAGAAGAAGTAGAAGAAGAAGGAAAGCAGCGGGGTAGGGTCTATGTCAGCGTGAGACGGAGCTGCGTACATTGTAAGAATACCTTGAGCAGGTGCTGCAAATCTGTTGTTTTTCAGCTTAACTGGTGCGTCATCCTCAGCGTCTTCCGTTTCAATATAACAGGTAGACACTCTTTCACAAAGACTAATCAGCCGCTCTAAGTCGCATTCGGGTATGTATCCGTTTATAACAAAAACGTGCTTGGTATGCTCAAGCTCATTAATAACATTGTATTTATCCGCCCTGATTCGGAAATAATCCTGAGTGACCTTTATATCCTCACGGTATTCGGAAAGAGCTATAATCTCATTTTTAGCGTTTTCGCTTTCATTAAGCAATTCTTCGCTTTTTTTTCTTAAACGCTCTGCTTTAACCGCGGGTGTATGAGTAGTCGGAGTCATTGGTCTTGCAAATCCGAGGTTTCTAAGTACATCCTCAGCCATGATTTTTTGACTTATAGGAGCGAATAGAACTATACATGTCAGTTTATCCTCAGTGTGCTGGATTTCAAACTCAAACTCAAGTTTTGGATTTTCATTAGCTATAACGTCAGATAATTCATTTTCATTGTATTTACTTGGTAATGTACCGATAAATACCGCTGTAGAGTTTGTATCTTCTGTGTTAATAGGAATATCGAGCTTTTGCCATATCTCAAGCTGAGAGAGAGAAGTGCCTATTCTGATTTGTTCTGCAGAGTTATCAATAATTCTTTTATTTAAATCATTGATTTTTCTGCAAATCTCTATTACTTCTCCCGATTTAGAAGCAATGACTCCTATTTCATCGGGGTCAACTTCCTTTCTGCCTGCAAAAGAAGAAAGAAGTCCCTTTTTTTCTCTTGCGTAATCGTCTAGGATTTTTAAGGTGTTTTCACATAAAACAGCGTTTCTCTCAAAAATTTGCATCTGAGATGTAACGTTAACCTTTGAAAACCCCTTTTCGCTTTTATCAACTTTTTTTATTTGAATAAGCGAACTGTCCTGAATATGTTCAAGAAGACGTTTCCTGTCTTCACGAAGAGCGACGATACGCACTTTTTTCATTTTTAATTTTGCCAATCAGTATCACCACACTTTATATGCTTTTTTAAAACAATCACTGTAACAAAGCGTCAACCGATTTTTTTATAACGTCGGGTCTGTTTCTTTCGGCAGAAGCTGAAATCATCGAGCATTTACCACGAGCAGCGTCCTTAGCTTTATTAAAAGCGTTCTCAGCGTCTTTTTCAGCATCAATAAATTTTGCTTCAGCTTCAGCTTCAGCATCATCCTCAGCTTTTTTTATAAGCTCTGCCGCTTTTTCTTTCGCGCTTTCTATTCTCTCTTCAGCTTCATTTTGAGCGTCTTTTTCACGCACTTTACATTCTTCCTCAGCGTTATAAATAGCGTCTAAAATTTCTTTAGCCATAAGCTATCCCTCTTAAAATATATTTTTAAGCATTTACAGTTGCGTTTTTTTAGCAACTTATATTAATATACCATATTTTAAACAATTAATCAACAAAAAATGGGATAAAAAATTAGGCAAATAAAGAGTTTTGCTATATTAAAAAGCAGGATTCCGTTTGATATATTGCTTATAAAAGCGGAGACGGCAAGTAGTTCATTGATGCGAGAACTTCAATCTCGAATCTTGGGACGTGTTACATAGCAAAAACATTTATAAACGCAACGGGCTAAAAACAGTCCACGGGACTGTTTTTTTAACGCCCTTTCGAATCTCGCCATAATACTATATAGATTTAGGGAGCAATACAAATGTACTGCTCCCTAAATAAATGGCGGAGACGGCGAGATTCGAACTCGCGGGGGATTGCTCCCTAACTGATTTCGAGTCAGCCCCGTTATGACCACTTCGATACGTCTCCGTGTTTATTACCATATTGATTTTACTTGTAAATTAAAGATTTGTCAAGTCGAAATTTTACGCATATTATAAAAATGATACAATTAAGAGAAAAATAGCGGGTAATCCCAAAGGATTACCCGACAATTCCAAATTTTAAATCCTCAACTGCGTTCAGGGTTATAAACCTTACCGCCTTTAGTTTCAATGGTAAAGACTCTCCTGAATCCCGTTACCATTAATACATCCTCAACGCCGTAGTCGACGTTAATCAGTTTAATATAGCCGCCGTTTGCAGCTAATTTTTTATGTGTTGCGAGTAAAACTCTAAGTCCTGCTGACGAAACGTATGATATTTTATCCATATCAAAAACAACGTATTCAATTCCATCAAGCTCTTTTTTTAAGAATTCCTCAAGCTGCATTGAAGCCATTGTATCAAGCATTCCGTCAAGAGAAAGTGTTAATTCGGTTCCGTTTTTTGTTTTTAATTCCGTTTTTTGTTTTTAAATATCCATATCTTTATCTCCTAAATCAAAAATATATTTTTATTAATTATATCATACAGGTATAACAATTTCAACAGCGTTTGTAATAAAAATCAGATTATTTTATAAACATACTTTATTATATGCATATTATAAAAAAGACACAGGTGGTGGTAATATGTCATATTCAAACAGAGAGCTTTTAGCCCGATTGATACAATGCGAAGCAGGTGCAGAAGGGGATGAGGGGATGCGGGCGGTAGCGTCTGTCGTAATGAACAGGGTATACGTTCCGTACGGAGAGTTCTCCCGCGTTTCCAACGGAGGAGATGTAAGAGCTATTATCTTACAAAAAGGGCAATTTACTTGTACAAGGACTCAAAATAACCGACAAAACATATATAATATGAACCCTACAGATATCCATTATGAAATAGCAGACTGGGCATTAGCGGGTAACACTTCAGCGTCAGTAGGTAATTCGTTATTCTTCTTTAATCCTTATAAGGACAATTGCCCTAATTTTTTTCCGTCGAAGGTTGGCATTATTTATAATAAAGTCGGTAAACATTGTTTTTATGCCCCTACAGAGGCTTATAAAGATACTTAACGGAGGTAATTATGACAAATCACGATGAACATAATAGCGCAAACGATTATAACAGTATAGATCTTAATGAACTCTACAATCTTAACAGGTGTCTCGGCGGCAACTGCGTAAGCAACGTAATCTCAAATCAGGTTCCTGTTCCTACGTTAGAAGAGCTTGCCGCTGACAGAGTTCCTAATCCTGACCGAAACCAAGCCTTACAGACGGCTGTTAATGAAACGGCATTCAAAGATTCCAGTCCTATTCTTGGAAATCCGTTGCAAATGTATCAACCAATCACTAAATCTGAGAGTGAAAAATATCCTACTCCAGCGATTATAAACGAAGAAATAAAAGATAATGATATAGATACTCCCAATAATCTCGGAAACGGTATTACAGCCGCCGATTTATTTGTTCCTTACGAGGTTACGAGAGAAAGCCTGCAATATCTTAACGGGTTTATTCGTACTCAAATAGGCAGACGTGTGACAATTGATTTTCTAATCGGCAGTGATAATTTAACATCAAAAACAGGCTATCTTTTAGCCGTTGCTCAAAATTACTTGCTTTTAAACGAGCTTGATACCAACGACGTGACAGCCTGCGATTTATATACTATAAAATTCATCAGATTTTATTATTAAATCAACTCGGATAGTATACTGTTCGATACTAAAAAACCCTTTGTTGTAAAACGGATAGTATTATCATTATACTCCATAAAGCCAGAGTTTTTATATAATTTAATTTTTTTTATGAAGTCTTCGGAGGGGAATGCTCCGAAGGCTTCTTTATATTCACTAATATTTAATCCGCTTTTTAATCTCAGCTTAAGCATAATGTATTCTTCTTTAGAACCGCCGAATCCTTCATCAATTATAATATTATCCTTAAAACTTCGAATAGAATTATCATAATAAAACCTTTTTCCGTTTAAATATGAATGAGCGGCAGGACCTATTCCCAAATATTCGTCAAGATTCCAGTATTTTAAATTATGCTTACTTTCAAAACCCTGCTTTGAGAAATTTGATATTTCGTATTGAATAAAACCGTTCTTTTCAAGATAATCAACAGAGTATAAATATAACTCGGAAGTTAGTTCATCACTAGGGAAATCAAATTTTTCTCTGTGTTTACCGTAAAATGTATTTTCCTCAATTTTCAGAATGTACGAAGAAATATGAGCAGCTCCCGAATTAACAACATAATCGAGCGTATTCTTTAAACTTTCTTTTGTTTGTTCGGGAATACCGAGCATAATATCAAGAGATATATTATTAATTCCCGATGATTTTATAAGCTCTATTGTGTTATCAGCGTCAATAACGTTATGTAATCTTCCGAGCTTTTTTAATTCATTTTCATTTACTGATTGCAGTCCAAGAGATACTCGGTTAACACCTGCGGATTTAACTGCTTTAAAATCAAAAGATTTACCCGAAGCAGGATTAGCTTCAATAGTTATTTCGGAATTATTAAGCACATTAAAGTTTTCTTTTATAAGGTTAATAATATCTATTATTAAATCCGAACCGATTTCACTCGGTGTACCTCCGCCAATATAAATAGAATCAACCGATGAATTAATCTTTTTACCCCAATATTTAATTTTTTCATTTAGAATTAAAACATATTTTTTGTATTCGGATAAATCTGAGCGTATACTAAAAAAATCGCAGTAAGGACATTTACTGCGGCAAAAGGGAATATGTATATAAATACCGATAGGTCTGTTCATAATTTCCTCCGCATCCTCCTATAAAATGGGGTGAGGCAGAAACATCTGTCTCTGCCCCAAATTTGGAAGGTATATGAAAAAATAGGAAAAATCATTTTGTTACAAATATATTACATTATTTTTACAATATTGTCAAGCATATTTACGCAAATATTTTAACTTATTAAAAATTCTTTTTTATTATTGACATATATAAGCTAATAATAGTAAAATACTACTTGTTTAAATGATTATGGAGGCCAATATGAGTACATTAAGGGAAGAAATAGATAAACGCAGAACCTTCGCGATTATATCACACCCCGACGCGGGTAAAACAACTCTTACCGAGAAGCTGCTTCTTTACGGAGGAGCCATTAACCTCGCGGGTTCTGTTAAAGGAAAAAGAACAGCTAAACACGCTGTATCCGATTGGATGGAAATCGAAAAGCAAAGAGGTATTTCCGTTACCTCGTCGGTATTGCAGTTTAAATACGACGGATATTGCATTAATATTCTTGATACCCCAGGGCATCAGGATTTCTCTGAGGATACGTACAGAACTTTAATGGCGGCTGACTCAGCGGTAATGGTTATTGATGCTTCAAAAGGCGTAGAGAATCAGACTAAAAAACTGTTTAAAGTATGCGTTATGCGCCATATCCCGATTATTACTTTTATTAATAAAATGGATAGAGACGCTCAAAGTCCATTCGATTTGCTTGAAGATATTGAAACGGTACTCGGTATTAATACTTGCCCAATGAACTGGCCTATTGGCTCAGGAAAAGAGTTTAAAGGTGTTTACGACAGGGAAAGCAAGGCTGTTTTATCATTTACCGCCAACAATGGTCAGAAAGAAGTAGAAGAAGAGATTATTCCAATCGACGATCCAAGACTGGATGATTTGCTCGAGGAGAAGAAGCAGGATTTAATTGATGAAATTGAACTGTTAGACGGAGCGGGAGACGAGTTTAATCTCGAATTGGTGCGTAACGGCTCGCTAACCCCCGTATTTTTCGGTTCAGCCTTAACTAATTTCGGAGTACAGCCTTTTTTAGAGCAGTTTTTAAAACTGACTCCGCCGCCTTCGCCTCGTGAAACTGACAACGGTACAGTTGAAACTGATTCTGATTTCTCGGCATTTGTTTTTAAAATCCAAGCTAATATGAATAAGGCTCACCGTGACAGAATTGCTTTTATGAGAATTTGCTCGGGCAAATTTGAGAAAGATATGGATGTTTACCATATTCAGGGCGAAAAGAAAATGCGTCTGTCCCAACCTCAGCAGATCATGGCTCAGGAACGTGAGGTTATTGACGAAGCCTATGCGGGAGATATCATCGGTGTTTTTGACCCCGGTATCTTTATGATAGGCGATACGGTATGTACCGCTAAAAACAAAGTCAAATATAAAGGCATACCAACCTTTGCTCCTGAACATTTCTGCTTAGTACGCCAGAAAGATACAATGAAGCGTAAACAGTTTATTAAAGGTATTAATCAGATTGCTCAGGAAGGCGCTATTCAGATATTTCAGGAATTAGACGCGGGTATGGAAGAGGTAATCGTCGGCGTTGTAGGTGTTCTTCAATTTGATGTGCTTAAATACAGACTTGAAAACGAATATAACGTAGAAATAATAATGGAGAATCTTCCGTTTGAATTTATCCGCTGGATAGAAAATGACGATATCGACCCTAAAGAGCTTGATTTAGCGTCCGATACTAAACGCGTTCAGGATCTAAAGGGTAATAAACTATTACTCTTTACCAGCTATTGGAGTATAGACTGGGCGCTCGATCATAACAAAGAGCTTAAACTTCTCGAATTCGGTAACGCGTAATGCTGTACGATAAACTAAAAAACAATAAAAGAATACCATTTCATATGCCCGGGCATAAGAGAAATACAAATTTTTTAGGCAGTAAATTCCCTTATGATTTGGATATTACCGAGATTGACGGATTTGATAACCTTCATAAACCCGAGGGTATTATAAAGGATATTGAGAATAAAGCTAAAGAAATATACGATAGCAAAAACTCCTTTTTACTTGTCAACGGTTCAACCGCTGGTATTTTAGCGGGTATTACGTCTGTACTTAAAAGAGGGGATAGGACTCTTATTGCGCGTAACTGCCATAAATCGGTATATAACGGTTTAGAGCTTGCGGGCGCGGAGGTTCACTATATCTTTCCTGAAGCGGATGAGTATGGTATATTCAAAGCAGTTGATCCAATCGTCCTTGAGAAAAAAATAAAAGATTATAATCCAAAGCTCATTATTATTACCTCGCCGACATACGAGGGCGTTCACTCCGATATTAAGGCAATATGTAAAATTGCTCATAGTTACAATACGCCTGTTATGGTAGATGCCGCTCACGGAGCGCATTATACCGAAAATGTAAAATATGCGGATATTACAATTATGAGTCTGCACAAAACTCTGCCCGCGCTTACTCAATGCGCGCTTGCTCACGTTAACGGCAATCTTGTAAACGCCGATGAATTCAGAATAAAGCTGTCAGTGTTTGGAACTTCAAGCCCGTCGTATGTGCTGATGGCGTCTATTGAGGAATGCCTGGATTTCTTTTCAGACAGCAAACCTTTATTTGAACGTTTATCATTAGAACGTAAGAATATTTTAAAAATTTTTAAATCACTTAATCATTTAAAAGTTTTTGAATACGACGATATTACGAAACTTATTGTTTTTAACGGGAACAGTAACATAAGCGGAATTGAATTAGCCGATATGTTAAGAAATGATTATAATATAGAAGTTGAAATGGCTTCTCGGGATTATATTGTTCTTATTACTACTGTTTGCGATGATTTTGACTCATACCAAAAACTTGCGAACGCTCTTTTTGAAATTGACGGTTCTTTAAAACATAATAGTTTTATTGCTTCAAAAATCTATGATTTGCCTGAAAAAGCTAGCAACGCCGATTATGTTTGTGAAAAAAAAGCAATAGATATAAAGGATTCTATAGGGGAAATATGCGCTGAATTTATATGGGCATATCCTCCTGGAATACCGTTGATAGTTCCTGGAGAAATAATCTTAGAGCAAACTGTCGATTATATTATTGAAAATATAAAGCTCGGAGTTAATGTTCAAAGTTCGTATTCAAAATTGCCGCAAAAAATCTATTGTCAATTACGATAAATTAAAATAATTGACAAATATTGACGATTATAATTAAAGTAGATTTTATAAAATTACGGAAGGATATCCTGTATTAGGATGGAAATAAAATGAATTATTATACTTCTATTATTTTCTTATGCTGTTTTGCGCTAGTTATACTCAGCGTTTTAGTGTGGGAGAATAACCGCCTTACCAAAAAACAAAAATCACTTTTTTATATTACATATGCTATAGTTGCGCTCGCGTCGCTTATGGAGTGGACAGGACTGCGCTTCAGCGGAGATATGTCGATTCCTATTTGGATGCTGCGCACTGTTAAATGCGCCGACTATATTTTGACACCTATCGCCGGAGCAGCGCTGATTATAAATATTAAAAATGACAGTATATGGAAAAAGATTATTAAAATCGTTCTTATAATAAATACTGTTTTTCAGATAGTATCCGCTTTTACGGGATGGATGCTGAATGTCGACGAAAAGCACTACTATTCTCACGGTCCTTTGTATCCGTGTTATATGGTAATATACAGTATAGTAATCGTTATTATAGCAATAGAGTTTATCACTTATGGAAAGAAATTCCCAAAACATAACAAGCTTTCTCTTTACGGTATTCTTTCTTTAGCTTTTATATGTATAATGATCCAGGAAATATTGGGCAGTGAATATAGAACAGCTTATTTCGGTCTTACTCTTGGAATGATAATGATGTTTATTCATATTTCAGAGTTTTCTCAGCTAAGAACGGATGAGAAAATCGAGCAGCAGAAAGTCGCGATTAATACTGATTCATTAACGGGAGTTTCTAACCGTTATGCTTATGATGAAGCTCTTAATCGTTTTGATTCCGAAGAATCACTTCCTGATAATTTTGTAATTTTCTCGGTTGATATTAACGGATTAAAAACTGTTAATGATATACTAGGACACGCGGCGGGCGACGAATTGATTCGCGGTGCGGCTGACTGTATAAGAAATACATTTGAGCCTAACGGCGTATGTTTCAGAACAGGCGGAGATGAATTTATAGTTTTCTCTGAAATGGATAAGAAGCACGCTCAGAAAACAATATCCGAATTATTACAAAACGCGGCAAAATGGCGCGGCGAAAAAGTCGGAGAATTAAACCTGGCTGCAGGTTTCGCTTGCGCTTCTGATTATCCCGAGCTTACGGGCGAAAAATTGGTTATTGAAGCCGATACCGCTATGTATAAAGATAAAGCGGTATATTATCATAATAACAACATTGCGTATCGTTTACATAATAGCTGATTAATTTCTATCCCTTAGCTGTTTCAAGGTTAAGGAATAGAATATTCTTAAAAAATATTATGTCGGTATTGATTGAATATTGACAATGTTAAATTGATATGATAAAATTTTAATATAATATTTATGGAGGTTTTAGTTATGAAAAGAATTCAGACTATTGAAACTCGTGATTTACAGAAAAGCACTGTAGAAGGCGGTTGCGGCGAGTGCCAGACATCCTGTCAGTCGGCTTGCAAAACATCATGCGGTGTTGCTAATCAGCAGTGCGAAAAGTGCTTAAACGAAGAGTAATATTACTAAGGATTTCTGCCGTTTTTCGCTTACGCGTAAAACGGCTTTTCCTTTTAAGGAAGGTTTTAAATGATACATCAATATAAACTTAACGGATATAATATCGTACTAGACGTATTCAGCGGTTCTGTTCACGCTGTTGATGACGTTGCATACGATATTATCTCAATGTTTAAAGATTATAATACGGAAAATATAATAGAATCAATTACCTCAAAATACCCTGATGTTACAGATGAAGATGTTAAAGAATGCGTTTCCGATATAAAAGAGCTTGAAGAAAACGGAAAGCTCTTTACCGAAGACAAATATGCCGATTTAGCTTTTGTTTTTAAAAAGAAAAACACTGTTATAAAGGCTCTATGTCTGCATATCGCGCATACCTGTAATCTTAATTGTGAGTATTGCTTCGCGAGTCAGGGCAAATACCACGGTGAAAGAGCTTTAATGAGCTTGGAAGTAGGAAAACGCGCAATCGATTTTCTTATCGAAAACAGCGGCACCCGCAGAAATCTTGAGGTTGATTTCTTCGGCGGAGAACCGCTGATGAATTTTGAGGTCGTTAGAGGGATTGTCGAATACGCTCGCTCTATTGAAAAAGAAAAAGGGAAAAATTTCAGGTTTACTCTTACTACTAACGGCGTTTTAGTGGATGATGAGGTTATTGATTTCGCTAATAAAGAATGCCACAATGTTGTACTTAGCCTCGACGGTCGAAAAGAAATCCATGATAATTTAAGAAAAACAATTAACGGTAACGGCAGTTACGATATAATTGTTCCTAAATTTCAGCATTTTGTTGAGAGAAGAGGCAATAAGAATTATTATATTAGAGGCACTTTTACTCACAACAATACTGATTTCACTAACGATATTTTCCATATGGCAGATTTAGGTTTTACCGAGCTTTCTATGGAACCTGTTGTATGCGCTCCAGATGATCCGTATGCTTTAACCGAAGAGGATCTGCCAGTTTTATATGAACAATACGAAATACTCGCCAAGGAAATGCTAAAGCGTGAAAAAGAGGGAAAGCCTATTACATTTTATCACTATATGATCGACCTTACGAGCGGTCCCTGTATCTATAAAAGGATCTCGGGATGCGGTTCGGGATGTGAATACTTCGCGGTAACTCCGTGGGGAGATTTATACCCTTGCCATCAGTTCGTTGGCGACGAAAATTATCTTATGGGCGATATATGGAAAGGTATTGTAAATAAAGAAAAGCAGGATGAATTTAAGCTGTGTAACGCGTACGCAAGACCTGAATGTAAGGATTGCTGGGCTAAACTGTTCTGCAGCGGAGGATGTGCCGCTAACGCTTACCACGCGACAGGTTCAATAAACGGAATATACGAATACGGCTGTAAGCTCTTTAAAAAAAGAATTGAATGCGCTGTTATGATGCAGGTGGATAAAAGCCTTAATAAATAGTAGGACTTGCAAATTTAAAACCCATTTAACATAGAATATATTATTCTTAAAGGAGTGGGTTTTAATGTTTGAAATACTAGGCTTTTTAGGACAATATGTTTGTTTCTTTTTACTACATATCTGCGGTAACGGTTCCTTCCCGAAACCGTTAAGCTCAACTGAGGAAAAAGAGTGTCTTATAAAAGCTAAAAGCGGAGATATTGAGGCAAGAAATAAACTGGTTGAACATAATTTAAGATTAGTAGCTCACATAATAAAAAAGTATTATTCCGCCCAGAACGATCAGGATGACTTAGTATCAATCGGTACGATTGGACTAATTAAAGCGATAAACACCTTTGATATTAATAAAAATATTAAACTGTCAAGCTATGCTTCGAGATGTATAGAAAATGAGATACTGATGCACTTTAGAAATATCAGAAAATCTTCCCAGGATATCTCGCTTAACGAAGCGATAGATACCGATAAAGACGGTAATCCGTTAAGTTTAATGGATGTATTATCGACAGAGGACAATATACTCGACTCTTTAAACACGAAGCTCAACGTAAGTAGCTTGACAGCAGGGAAAAGCAGGTAATCGTACTACGCTACGGACTAAACGGAGAAAAGCCAATTACTCAGCGCGAGGTAGCCGATATACTGGGTGTAAGCCGATCGTATATAAGCAGGATAGAAACAAAAGCGCTAAAAACATTAAGGCGAAAATATGAAAGAAGCAGTAATTTATAAATGGAAAGAGAAGTTAATTATAAAGGAAATATAATAAAGTACAACCTTGAACGTAAAAAAGTAAAAAATATAAACCTTAGAATAAAACCTGATTTAACCGTCAGCGTTTCCGCTAACAAAAGAGTCAGCCAAAAATACATCGATAATTTTGTTCTTAGTAAAGCGGAGTTTATACTAAAAGCTATAGAAAGTTTTAATAATACAACACCTGCTTCTTCTCCGATTTTTACAGAAGAAGAGTTTTATTCATATGTTAACAATGAATTTTATAGAGTTTATATTATTTATAAGAAATATAAAATAGATAAGCCTGAATTAAAATTCAGAAAAATGAAATCAAGGTGGGGGAGCTGTAACTACGCTAAAGGTATTATAACACTAAGTAAAAACCTTATTTACTGTACCGAGGAACAGATTACTTACGTTATAATTCACGAGTTCGCTCACTTACTTGTACATAATCACAGCAAGGATTTTTATGATATAGTAAGTCAGTTCTCACCTGACTATAAAAGAATACGTAAAGAAATGAATAGAATAATTTTGAGGTAGATTATGAAACTTGTATCATGGAACGTTAACGGCTTCAGAGCCTGTCTGAATAAAGGCTTTGAGGATATTTTTAATGAGATGAATGCTGATATATTCTGTATTCAGGAAACTAAAATGCAGCCTGAACAAGCCGATTTTTCTCCTGAAGGATATTTTAAATATTTTTTCAGCGCAATTAAAAAAGGATATTCGGGAACCGCGGTATATACAAAACAAAAACCTTTTAACGTTATTTTCGGCATAGAGGATAAGCATATGGACGAGGGCAGGGTAATAACCTGCGAGTACGAAAAGTTTTATCTTATTTGCTGTTATACTCCGAACGCTCAAAATGAATTAAAACGAATTGATTACCGTATGGAATTTGAGGATGACCTTAGAAACTATATGCTTAAACTTAATAAGATCAAGCCTATAATTTTATGCGGTGATTTAAATGTAGCCCATACAGAGATAGATTTAAAAAATCCGAAATCCAACAGGGGAAATGCTGGATTTTCGGATGAAGAACGCGGAAAATTCACCGAGCTTCTCGACGCTGGTTTTACTGATAGCTGGAGATACGCTCATCCCGATATAACAGGGGTATATTCGTGGTGGTCATACCGTTTTAACGCGCGTAAAAATAACGCGGGCTGGCGTATTGATTATTTTGTTATATCCGACCGTATTAAGGAAAACATTATAGAAACAGATATTTATACTGAGATTTACGGCTCGGATCATTGTCCTGTTGCTTTAGATATTGAAATATGAAGATATATGTTGACGCTGACGCGTGTCCTGTTACCCGTATTGTAGAAAAAGTTGCTAAGGAGTTTAAAATAGATGTTGTATTATTATGTGATACAAATCATATTTTAAACAGTGATTACAGCGAAATATGCGTAATAGGCGTGGGTAGCGACGCGGTTGATATCGCTCTTATCAATAAATGCCAACGCGGAGATATTGTAGTGACGCAGGATTACGGTGTAGCGGCTTTGGCGCTCGGTAAAAACGCTTATGCTATTCACCAAAGCGGTAAAGAATTTACAGACGATAATATTGACGGGCTTTTAATGGACAGACATTTGGCTAAAAAAACACGTCTTTCAAGCGCAAAGCCTCATATCAAGGGGCCTAAAAAACGTACTGTTCAGGATGACAAAAATTTTGAACAATCATTTCGTGAACTTGTTTTAAGAGTTATATAATCTATTAATCCTCATACAATTTATTGGTGAGGATTATGAAAAGAAAACCGTATATCATTTATATTATTTTATTCTCGTTATACATTCTTCTTATTACAGCGGCTTTTATCGGTCTGGAACGCTACAGTTCGGTTAGTTCGGTTCCCGATTTATCGCCTGCAATTATAATAGACGCGGGACACGGAGGTGAAGACGGCGGAGCGGTTTCTAACGGTATAATTGAAAAGGATATTAATTTAAAAATTGCCAAAAAGCTAAGAAATATATTAAACATATCGGGATATAAAGTAACAATGACAAGAGATTCCGATAAAATGATTAATAAATTCGGAAAAACCTTAAGAGAAAGAAAAGTTTCGGATATGAAGGAACGGCTCTCAATTTTTAATTCTGACAATAATAATGTCGTTGTTAGTATCCACCAGAATAAATTCAGTATTGAAAGATATAACGGAGCGCAGGTTTTTTACGGAACAAAGAGTAAAAATAGCAAAGCGTTAGCTCAATCAATAAAAGATAGTATTCATACACTCCTACAGCCTGATAACAAACGTGAAATCAAGCAAGCGGACAGTAATATATATCTTTTGTATAACAGTAATGTATGTTCCGTAATTGTTGAATGCGGATTTATATCAAACATAAATGAAGCAATTAATTTAAATCGAAATGATTGTCAAAATAAAATTGCTTTCGCAATATACAATGGAATATTGGATTATTATAACAATATAAGAGGTTAAAACTATGGCTAGAATCAAAAGTGTATTTATTTGCAGCGAATGCGGATATGAAAGCCCAAAATGGTACGGTAAATGTCCAGGTTGCGAAAACTGGAATACAATGAATGAGGAAATAAAAGAAACCTTCAAAAGTTCTTCGTCAAACGTAAGACGTGTTTCAGCATATTCAAAGCCTGTTTCGTTAAAAGAGATTTCTACCGAAGATGAGGAAAGGTTTGATACGGGTTTTTCTGAACTTAATCGTGTACTTGGCGGAGGAATAGTAAAAGGAAGCCTTATTTTACTTGGCGGAGATCCAGGAATTGGTAAGTCAACTATATTAATGCAGATATGCAAAAATCTTAATAGTTTAAATATTCTATATGTATCGGGTGAGGAATCGAAAAGACAGCTTAAACTAAGGGCGGACAGGCTATCGGTAGATAACGCTAATCTTGAGATAATGACTGAAACCGACGCTGAATTGATATGCGAACAAATAAAGGAATTAAAGCCTGATTTAGTTATGATTGACTCAATCCAGACTATGAGCATAAAAGAGCTTTCTTCCTCGGCAGGAAGTATTACTCAGGTTAGGGAATGCACCAATCTTATAATGCATACCGCTAAGGATTATGATACTCCCGTTATTGTTGTGGGTCACGTTAATAAGGAAGGCTCTATAGCTGGTCCAAAAGTGCTTGAGCATATAGTAGATACAGTATTGTATTTTGAGGGCGATAAGCAGATTTCGTGCCGTATTATACGCGCAGTAAAAAACCGTTTTGGTTCTACTAATGAAATAGGCGTTTTCGAGATGACGGATAAAGGACTTGCGGAAGTGGAAAACCCGTCAAAAATGATGCTTTCAGGTAGACCGAAAGGCGTATCAGGCACGTGTGTTACCTGTTCACTCGAAGGTACACGTCCGATTTTAGCTGAAATACAGGGACTAGCCGCGCAATCCTCGTACGGTAATCCGCGAAGAATGTCTACAGGCTTTGATTATAACAGGTTATCAATGTTATTAGCTGTACTTGAAAAGAGAGCGGGATACTACTTTAATA
>CAJOHT010000016.1:0-5842 GCA_905234305.1 uncultured Ruminococcus sp.
AGTTTTCACAAAACCCTCATTTTATGCGGGTTTCACTATATGCACAAAAAGAGATTTATGTTGACTTTAGCTTAATTTCACATTATAATGCTACCTTAGAAGGTGATTTAATGGAAATCAAGGACATAATGTATCTCGTACTTTGGGCGGGGCTCGGCGCGTACTGTATCATTTCAGCGAGGAAGCTCAGCCCTATACTATATATATTAGGCGGTTTTTTCGTATTTATGTTTACGTGGTATCTTATTAACGATTTAACAGCGGTTAATATGTTTGACGGGGTATATAATATAGTATTCCGCGGAGTATGCGCGGTATTTTTGATTGTAGCGGTCGCAGGGTATTTTGTTATTAAGAGAAAAAACGGAGATTAAGCAACAGCCGAGCGCAGAACGTTTCCGATATATCTAAAATATGACAGAGGCACTAAGTGCAGGGGGATATGTATTTTAAAGAGGGAATGCACAAACTGACGCGGAAACTAAAAATTTTAAAAAATTTAAAAAAAGGGTTGCAATTTTGAAATAATAATGTTATTATACTATGTACGTGACTAAAGATTCTATTTAACTTTATCCTAAGGAGGTGCGACAATGCCTAACATTAAATCAGCTAAAAAGCGCGTTAAGGTTATCGCTAAAAAGACAGCTCGCAACAAGGACTTAAAGTCCGCTCTTAAGACTGCTATAAAGAAAGCTTATATCGCAATCGATACTAACGCTGATAATAAAGCTGAGGCAGTTAGCTTTGCTGTAAAGAAGATTGACCAGGCTGCGGCTAAGGGTATTCTTCATAAGAATAAGGCAGCAAGAAGCAAGTCAAATCTCGCGAAGCGTCTCAACGCCAGTGCATAAGTTTTAATATTGCAATTTGTTCCCGACATTATTGTCGGGAATTACTTTTTTGTAATACAATTATAGCGGAAAAACGGTTGACTTTTTCTGAAAAACTGGTATTATAAATATAGACTATAATACTAATACTAATTTTCGGAGAAATTAGTTGGATTTCCGGAGGTTCATTATGGAAAAGAAAAGTAAATTTGGGTTCATCATCGCTATCATTTCCTTTGTAGCCGCAGCGAGCGCAGCGCTCACAGCGTTCTTTATCGTGCGCGAGAAAAAGAAGAAGGACGACGAGGAATTAATGAACTATCTTGATTGCTCAATTGAGTAAAAAATGATTTCGGTCGGGTTAACAGCCCGACCGATTTTTGCGTTTATGCTTCGTTTTTGCTTATTTTATTCAGTTCTTTAATATTGAGAATCACAATCTTTCGGTAATCGGTCATCAAAAGCCCTCGGCGTTTAAAATCGTTGAGGGTTTTGCTGACTGTTACGCGTGATACTCCCGCCATTCCCGCGATTTCCTCGTGGGTCAGCCGAACAGTTTTTTCATCATTTTCCTTATCGAGATTCTGTAGTAAAAGACGGGCTATTCTACCGTCCGCCTTCATAAACGCCATTGAGTCTATCTGACTCGATAGCTGGCGAATTCGCGTTGCCTGAATAGCTAATAATTCCAAGGCGAGCTTCGGGTTTTCGCGAATATGGGTTAAGAGCTTGCGTTCGGTAACGGGGATAACCTCGAGGTCAGTCATAGCGACTGCCGTACTGACGCGCGGCATTTTATCGAAAAAAGCCGCTTCACCGAGGATCTCTCCCGCCGCGGCGGTCGATAGAGTTTTCTCCATACCGTCGGGAGAAGTCATAACAACCTTGACCCTGCCTTTTTTCAGGTAATAGAAGCAGTCGGCAAAGTCGCCCTGATGATAAATAATTGACTCTTTTGTTATTTTTTTTACCGCTTTTTCACGCTCAAAAATATTTTTTATGTATTTGTTTGTTGAGGGATAGTTTTCCATAATAAAAGTCCTTTTGTTTTATTGCTTAGATTGTAACATAGTTTACAATCTTTTGGCAAGAGGGGAAATATAATTAGAATAATGATTTCATATTAGTACAAAGGAGAGATTATTATGGGAATGACGATGTCTCAGAAGATTTTAGCCGCTCATGCGGGATTGCCCGAGGTAAAAGCGGGACAGCTTGTAGAGGCTAAACTGGACTTGGTTCTCGGCAACGACGTTACAACGCCCGTGGCGATTAACGTGTTTGAGGAAAACGGCGCGGATTCAGTATTTGACAATACAAAAATCGCTATGATTATGGATCACTTTACGCCGAATAAGGATATCAAGGCGGCGACTCTCGTAAAACAGACGAGAGATTTTGCCGATAAGTATAATATTACAAACTACCGTGATGTCGGCGAGATGGGAATTGAACACGCGCTGCTTCCCGAAATGGGATTGGTGGGTCCCGGATGTCTTTGTATCGGAGCGGATTCTCATACATGTACATATGGCGCTCTGGGCGCGTTCTCAACAGGCGTAGGCTCAACGGATATGTGCGCGGGTATGATAAGCGGTAAGGCTTGGTTTAAGGTTCCGTCGGCGATTAAGTTTAATTTAGTAGGCAAGCCTCAGGGCTATGTGGCGGGAAAAGACGTAATCCTACATATTATCGGAAAAATCGGCGTTGACGGCGCGCTCTATAAATCGATGGAATTTACAGGCGAGGGCGTTAAATACCTTAATATAGACGACAGACTTTGTATCGCTAATATGGCGATTGAGGCGGGCGCTAAAAACGGTATTTTCCCCGTTGATGAAATCACCCGCGAATACTGCGACGGCAGATATCAGGGAACTCCCGTAGCGTATGAGGCTGACGAGGACGCTGTTTACGATGAGGAATATACAATAGACTTATCTGAAATTCGTCCGACGGTCGCTTTCCCGCATCTTCCCGAGAATACGAGAACTGTTGATGAAATCGGCGAGACCGAGGTTAAAATCGACCAGGTCGTTATCGGCTCGTGTACTAGCGCGCGGCGGCTGACGTGCTTAAGGGCAAAAAGCTCGCTAAGGGCGTACGCTGTATTGTGATCCCGGGTACTCAGAAAATCTGGCGTCAGGCTATGCACGAGGGACTTTTCGATATCTTTATTGACGCGGGAGCGGTTGTTTCTACTCCAACCTGCGGTCCGTGCCTCGGCGGTCATATGGGTATACTCGCGGCGGGCGAAAGAGCGGTTTCGACTACCAACCGTAACTTTGTCGGACGTATGGGACACGTTGACAGCGAGGTATATCTCGCTTCTCCCGCTGTAGCGGCGGCGAGCGCGGTTACGGGATATATCACAAATCCCGAAAAAATATAATGAGGTGAGTTGTTATGCAGAACGCTAAAGGTAAGGTACATAAATTCGGAGATAATGTCGATACAGACGTTATTATCCCCGCGAGATATTTAAATACAGCCTCCCATAAGGAGCTTGCGGCTCACTGTATGGAGGATATTGATAAGGAGTTCGTAAATAATGTTGCCGAGGGCGATATTATGGTAGCGACTAAAAACTTTGGCTGCGGTTCATCCCGTGAACATGCTCCTATCGCGATTAAGGCGAGCGGAATAAGCTGCGTTATAGCGTCGAGCTTCGCGAGGATTTTTTACCGCAACTCAATCAACATCGGGCTTCCGATTGTAGAATGCCCCGAGGCTGCCGAGGCTATCAACGACGGCGATACCGTAAGCGTAGATTTTAATACGGGCGTTATTACGGACGAAACTACAGGAAAAACCTTCCAGGGCGAGCCTTTCCCCGAGTTTATCCAAAACATTATCGCTAAAGGCGGACTTATCAACTCAATTAAAAATTGAGTTGAGGTAATAAGTAAAAAGTAATAGGGAATAAGTAAGGTCGGACAAATCGTCCGACCTTTTTATTAATATTTAATTAAGGATTACTCATTACGAATTGCGAATTGTTATTTTAGTTTCCATTTATCAATTACCATCTGGAGATAGGGGAGGAGCTTAAAGCCCATTCGCTCGTAAAGCCGTTTCGCGCCTTCGTTATAATCTTCGACCTCTATGCGTAAACGCTTAATTTCCGGCTTCGCTTTAAGCCATTCAAAAAACTCGGTTGAGAGTCCGCGTCCTCGGTATTCTTCGTCAATATAGATTTCCTCGATTGTAACGGATATGCCGCCCGCTTCCTGCGAAAATGTTTTGGAGAGCAGCACAAATCCGCAAGGGGTGTTTTCGCATTCAAAAATATAGCATTTTAAGTAGTCGTCACAGCGCATAAGCTCATTGAAAGTAACTTCATAGTTTTCTGCGGGTACGGGCGACTCCACGACGTCGGTGTGGTAGAAAGTATCGACATAGTGAAGATAAAGCTCTTTGTCGTCGGCAGTTATCGGGCGAAACATAAATAGCTCCTTCTAATTATTTTTTATCAAAAAATCTTGTTGTTTTAAATGTGCAGACGTAGTTCTGGGTTTCGTGGAATTCAGAGTCCACATAAGCGGTATCATACATATAAATAATCCTGTGCTGAACCGCGGCTTTGTCCATATCAAAAACGTAAATAACCGCGTCTTTGATTTTCTGTCCGCCAGGGTGGTCGGTTTTGCCGTCGTAGCTGAATCGGTTGATAACGTCCCTGACCGTATTTAAGCCGTAGGTGTACATAGCGTCCTTTACCGCCTGCGCGACAAGCGCCGCGCCTGTAAATCCGCCGTCGCCGAATTCGCCGTAACAAAGGCGCTCAAGCAGATCCCTGTCCTTATCGGAAAGCTCAACATGGGGCGGATGATAGCCGTAGTCGGGATTATCTATAGCAACTAAATAACCGGCATTCCACTGCACGTCGTAACTGACTCCCGATTTTGTAGGAGCAGTCGCGTAGGAGAAGCCGGGTTTAGTTTTTTTCTTTACGCTGGTTTCGGTTGAATCATCGGTTGCTTTCTCGGTTGCTTTTTCCGTAGATGTAGGTTCGGTTTTTTTCTCGATTTTTTCTTTTGGTTCAGGCTTTTCCGCTTGGAGCTTTTCGCCCACGATATAAGTTTTGATTTTCAACTCGGTAGGAGGCTGGGTTTGCGTTTCGGTAGCGGTAGAAGTTGCTACGGTCGTCGTCTCGGTTTCAATTTCGCTGTCCGAGGTTTTTGTTTGGATCGTATTTACGGACAAAGGAATAGCTACCGCGATTAAAACCGCGATAATAATACAGGCTAATATTAAATTAAACCGTTTTTCTAACTTTTCCTTCAATTTCTTTCTCCCGAGTTTTATTAATCAGGGGGCAGCGCTAACGCGCCGCACCCGTTACATCATACTGTCGTAAACCTTTTTAAAAGTATCGATTACATATTGAGCGTCGTCGTCCGATAAAGTTGAGTTCATCGGAAGAGTAAGCTGGTTTTTATGCATATTATAGGCGTAGGGGAAGTCCTTAATATCAAAGCCCTTGTTTTTATAAGCCGAAAGCATCGGCAAAGGCTTAAAATGCACGTTGCACATTACGCCGTTTTCCGCCATCCTGTTGTAGAACTCGTTCCTGAAGGCGGCGTCCTTACCGAGAAAGCGTACAAAATAAAGGTGTCCGCTGCTTCGGTGGTTTTCGCTTGTATGCTCAAGAAGCTGTAAATCAAGCTCCTTGAACGCTTCGTCATAACGCTTTATAAGCTCGTGGCGGCGCGTTAACATACCCTCGTATCTACTTAGCTGGGCAAGACCGATAGCCGCGAGAACGTCGGGCATATTACATTTATACTGGGTGTTCACTACGTCATACTCCCACGAAGCCGCGTTGTTTTTAGCGAGGGCGTCCTTGGTTTGTCCGTGAAGCGACCACAGCATATACTGCTTATACATTTTTTCTTCGCGATTCAAAAGCAATGGCACATAAATTCCCTTGGTGTACTTCATCGACCGGTTGCGCGGATCTCTCAGAACAATGGCATCATCTTTGCTAAAAAATATCTTATAAATTT